>CAZYDZ010000011.1:0-20223 GCA_964646535.1 uncultured Opitutaceae bacterium | reverse complement strand
TTTGCCTTGTAGGAACGGCATTACGCCGCGACCAGACCCCATAACCGTTCGGTTAGCGACGTAAAGCCGCTCCTGCACTGCCCCAGAGGCAGCCGCGCCATCGGCACTCCCGTCGCCCCCACTCGAAGATCGCGCCTTACCCATTAAAATCAGCAACACAGCCCTTATAAAATAGCTGTATTCAGGCCTGATTGTTCATTTTTTAACATCGCCAGGGAACTTTCTTGCCACCTATAGTGTCTTTACTTCCTTCAACGGTAAACCTATCGTCAAGATTATGATTAATAGTTCAGCAACCCGCATCCTAAGGACATTGTTCCCGGCGATCACGTTAGTTCTGGCCTCGGGAATACAAGCAGATGCCAATAATGGCATTTATTATCAGGAAAACTTCCGCAACTATACGGAGCAAATGCCTCTCACTGTGGATACAGAAGGCTTTTCCGTCGGCAATGATCCGATCCATGCCCAGACTTCGGAACTAAACGTCAACCGCAACAAGGATGGTGTGATCTTCAAAGAGTACGTCGCCGCATCCACTCAAGGGCTCGAAAAAGCAGATGTTCTCTTCGATTTCTTTTTTCGCAGTCAAGATGTGGCGGCGAGAAAATTCGACCTGTTGCTGCGCGGCCAGTCCGGTGACATCAAGGTGACCATCACCACCAAGGAAATCCAGGTCTTTGCCCCCAATGGCAACTTGGTCACCAAGGCAGAGCTGCCCTCCGATATCCAGCCGCATGTGATGCGTACAGGAGCCGTAAAGATCAGTAAGGGAAAGCTGGATCTTTACATGGATGAACTGCGCTTGATTAAGCAGGTGGCTACCGCTAAAATCCCTGATTCCTTCCGTCTGACTGGAGTAAACATTTCTGCTTATGCCAATGCTCCTTTCAGCATCTCCGAGTTGACTGTCCGCGATCCTGCTCCATTGCCCGACCGAAGCCTCGTCAATAGTATCCCGCTGCCCCGCAAGGTCAATGTAGCCGCCTTCAAAAAAGGCGCTTCCGTCGATATCCCAGCCAATGATCTTTTTGGAGCCACGGTGCTCACCGGATTGGGAGACGGCATCAAGGTGGTCTTCCAGAAAAACGACGGCACAGAGGAATCCATCACCTTGAAAGTCACTCCGTTCAATACGGGTGGCGACAAATGGCTTATGCAACGCCTGGGCATCTCAGATGACCCACGACCAGACTCCATCATTCACGTCTCCCGTGGACGCCTTGACTTCCACATCCGTCCTCTTCTGCAACGTTATCGCACCAGCTACTCCTATACGAACCGCTATGTCGATATCGTACGCGACTGGGATCAGCTGCCCAAAGCATCCGAACACCCACTGAAAATCGAATTGCGCCGCAGTGCAAAGGGAGCCGATCTCTATTTGGACGGACGTTTTGCAGGTACCATTGAAGGGAATCTGAAGGGATTGCGTATCGAAGCCTCCCCCACTGCCGCTGTTGGTCCGGTGTTTTCACAGAAAAGTACTTTTGACAGCAACAAGTTCCTGCCGCTGGATCTTCCCGCTCTCGCCAGGGCCAGGGCCTTTGCCACGGCAACCACCTCCATCAATCCTGGGTGGGCACAGGTACAAAACATTCCGATGATTGTCGCATCGGGCACCGAAAGCGCCGATGTCGGGTTGACCCGCGTAGGCCAGGGCAACTGGGCGCTGGAAGTTGACGAGTACACGGCCCGCACTCCATTCAACGGGTTTCTGCATGAAATCCACTTTTCCGTGCCCGATGGCATCCCTTACACCAAAGCATGGGTACTGTGTACCGTGGATCCGGATGAAACCAAGGATCCAATCCTTACTACCCGCCTGGCCAAGTATATCAATAATGGCGCAGGCGGCAATTGGAAGGTGGATACGGTGCTTACCCTGCCTCGGGCAGGAGAAACACCCGGAGAGGGAATCAAAGTGGTGGGCAAAGTCGCCCACACCGACGCCAGCGGTAAAAAAGTGGAACTTCCCCTCTACCTGGTGGAAGTCCCCATCCGTGTGGGTGAAATTATCGATCTCGCCCTGGGTTCCGCTCCGTTGAGCTTCGAGTTCTTCGGTAAACCCTGGAAGAACCTGCAGCAGATCGACAAGTCCACACAACCCGACGAAAACTCCACCAGCGCCGTACAGATCTTCGGGGTCACCCTGGAAAAGGCCCATGTCGGACTGGAAATGGTACAGTCACAACCGGCCAATGTGTTTCACAACGACGAGGTTCCTGAAACCACAGCCGTGTTGAAAGCGATTCAACCGGCCAAGGGTAAACTGGCCTGGGAAATCTTCGGTCTCGATGAAAAGAAAGTTTCCGGTGGTACCAAGGATTTCGATCTTCGCACGGTGGGAGCTGAACAGCGCATTCCCATTTCGCTGAAAGCCCCGCAACTCGGCTGGTACCGTCTGCTCATTTCCGTTCAGGATCACACAGGCAATGTCCTTTATACCCACCCGGCCAGCTTTGCTCTGCTCGGCAAGGATCAGCGCAAGGCCAAATATGAATCGCCGTTTGGCACCTGGTGGTTTGACGGCGCCCATATCACCCCGAGCGATGTTGAATTTGCGGGACCTGTCATGTTCAAGGCCGGTATGCGAAAGGCCGGTTGGACGGGTCAGCCGGAATCGGCCATGTCAAAGTGGTTTATTTCCAGCCCGCAAATTGCCACTAACAATAACCCTGATTTGATGAGGAGTAATCCGGACAAGTACCTCGCAAACGTGGAAGCAGATGTCCGCGCAAAGATGGCCAAGTATCCTCATGTCAAGGAACTGATGATTTTCCACGAAAGCGGACACAATCAGATGGCGCCTGAACTGTTCGGGGGAAAAGTGGATATAAGCAACGCCACTCCCTATCAGAAGCGCTATGCAGACCTGATGAATACGCTCGGTAAGCTCTTCCGTGAGAAATTTCCGCACATGACAATCGTGGTCGGCAACAGTAACTCATCCCAGGGCGTAATCGCTGAAGCGCTGCGCTACGGTGGTGATCCCAAATATATCGACTATATCGGCATCGAAACTCCCTCCCAGGTGTTCATTCCGGAAAAACTTCAGGAAAACACCATCCAGGGACTGCATCTGGCACGGGATACCATGAAAGCATTTACAGGGTACTCCGCTCCTATTACCGGGAGCTACGAGTTCACCTATCGCACGGTGCGTGATCTCGGACCACACAGACAAGCGGAATGGTATGTACGTGACAGTCTGCTCAGTCTGGCAAACAGTTTCACCAATATCACTCCGGGCATTCTCTTCGACGCCAGCACCTGCTACTATAACTTCTATTGGGGTGCCAGCGGAATGCTCGAGCGCGGCCCATGGGGATATCCCAAGCCCTCCTACGTCGCGTTTGCCGTACTGACCAATGTGTTTGACCAGACAACATTCCGCCGCCAGGTTCCAACCGGATCCACCACGGTTTATGCCATAGAGTTTGACCGCTCTGACAAGAAGCTGGTCACTGCGCTGTGGGCTGCACGCGGAGATGCGGAATTTACGATTGAATACGCGGGCGATAGCGCCGTGACAATTGTGGATATGTATGGCCCCCAGCGGCAGGAAAAGACCAGTGGCGGCAAACTGACATTGAAAGCAGGAGCCACACCCGTCTACATAGTCGCGGACAAGGAAATACGTTCCATTTCTCATGACAAACGTTCGTTCCCTGAAGATGAAATGCGCAATAAACATGCCCGTGTAGTCGCTCAGTTGGACAATGCGATTCTGGTGAAGGACGATAGTCTGGATACACCGCGTCCCTACTCTGGAACGTTTATTCCTGTCCGTCTTGCGGGTAAGTTCGAAGCGCGCAAGGTCAGTGATTCCGAACAGGGTTCTGTTCTGGAACTGGAGTTGAAGAAGGAAGGTGAACTGAACAAGTACATCACGGAGTACGCAGTCCTCAATCTGGATACTCCCGCCGAAGTACCTGGTTCCCCTGATGCCCTCGGCGTATGGGTTAAGGGCAACTCCAACTGGGGTCGTATCATGTACGAAATTGAAGATGCTGAAGGCGAAGTATGGCGCTCCATTGCCACGGGTGGCTGGGGCTGCGATGTTCTCGACTGGCCTGGTGACGCAGCAGTCAACTTTGACGGCTGGAACTTTGTCTCCCTGCCACTACGCAGGAGTGCGCTCTTCCGCACCTACAGCCCTGGTCCTGTGATTGATCAGTGGGTCTCCAGTGGAGGCAACAAGAAGATTGATTATCCGATTAAGGTGCGCGGTTTGATCGTTGAGATGAATCGTACACCGATCAACCTGGTCGACTTCGTAGATGACAATACACCCGTCATCCGCCTGAAAAACATTAGTGCGCTCTACGCGGACCAATAATCGTTCATTCTGGTAATTCTCAGCCCGACCCGTTACATGGGTCGGGCTTTTTTGTGTCAAACCACAAAACGGTTATATCGCCACTGCTCTCGGCTTGTGTACACAACATGTCTTGCTTTTACTAAAAGCTGTTTTCATGGCGTGGATTAGAAAAATTCTGACAAGATTACTATGGGGGTTCTTTACCTTGTTGTTGTTGCTCGGCAGCGCAATTGCCACCCTGCAATGGTGGGCTCCGTATGCACTTCCTTCCATCGCACGGTTGTTTGGCCTCAACATTGAGGCGGTACAATATGTTGGCGATGGAACCTTGCGCATTCAGAAGACAAGCTACCACTCTGAATCCATAAGCCTTCAAATCGAGACGATGGATATCCTGACTCCGGCATGGTGGTTTTGGTGGGGATGGCGCGATCTTTTGGAAAAACGTACCGTTCTGCATGTCCACTCATGGGAGTTGAAAATATCACCGCCTGAGAATACGGAACCAACAACAGAGACGGAACCCGACCTGCCTGCATATATCAAAATAGCTACCGATTGGTGGCAAATCGGCCGCCGCTGGGTTCCTCATGTATCACTGGAAAAGGGTACCCTGCAAATCCAGGATAATACGTTTCAGGTTCCCAGCCTGAAGAAAACGGGAGAACAACTGGAAGGACTGGCAATCTGGCAAAACCCGAATATTCACCTATTATTCCCAAAACCCTTATCGTTACAGTTTTCGTTGATTGCCCATGACAAGGCCCCCTATCTAGTCGTACATTGGACCCTCCCCGAAATATCGACGACAGGCTCCATTGAATGGATCCCAGACCAACAAAAACATTCTGTACAAGCCCACGGTTCCATCGAAACAGACAACGGCAATATCAATCTGACAGCCTCCTGGATTCGCGGCAGTTGGCTACCGGAAAGCGCTGAGGCTGAGGTAAAGTCCCTGACTTTACAACCTTCACGGATTTTTCCGAACACACCACAGGGGGAAATGGTGGTTTCGGCTTCGATTCAATGGCTTCAGGAAGCCTATCAATTACAAGCGTCTTTTATCAATAAAGAACCTGTCCTGCTCCCTTATCCCAAACAGGCTATCCATAAGTTATCAGGAATAATCTCAGCAAGCGGCGATACGAATCATCTCCAGTTGGATACATTAGCGATGACATCCGACGGTATTGTATTGGAATTGGATTCTCCCGTGCGAATTCGTTTTTCTCCGTTCCTTCCAGAAAACCAGACCCGCTTGAAACTTTTCGTGGACCTCTCCAAACAACAATGGATTGAGGCCACAGGCACGCTTTCCTCGAATATTGAAATTACCTCTGCAAACAGCGAAGGATTTACTGGAAATTTCTCCGTTATGGGAGAATCGCTACTGCTGAATTCGTGGCCTGTGAAGTCTGTCGACTTGAGTGGATCCTTTAATCAAGACTCGATCACCCTCCGTCCTTCCATACTGGAAATCGTAGCGGAAAATCGAATCTCTCTGTCGTCTGGAGGTTATTCATGGCAGGAGCAGAAGATATCCTCACTGAAACTCAATGTCGTAGTAGATTCTCAATTACGCGATATTCTGATGCCCCATCTTTCCGCTGATTTCCCCAAGTGGGATACCATGCGAATAGAATGGCAGGCAGATGGTGCCCTTGCAGAGCTGCAGTATGACGGTATGATGCAATGGAAAAGAGTGTTTCTTCCCGAGTTTCCTGAAATGGATGGCCATCTGGCCTTTTCAGGCACGGGGACGCAGCAATTTCAATGGGACGCATCCCTGCAGACGGATAATCAGTTCACCCTGTCTACAACAGGCACTCTACTGCAGAAAGCAAACCGTATTTACAGTGATGATTGGCAAATCGTACTCAAGGACAATGAGCAAAACCAGCTCTCCCTGCACAGTGATTTAATCGAATTCTCAACGCCATCCACATTCGACACTGTTTCTCCGTCCAAAGCTCTGCTGAAAATGGACGATTTGCAGTTGCAATTCACGCAGGAACAGCAAAACAAGGGCCTCCTGCGAATCAATGCGGAAGTGCATCCTGACTCATTGCACAAGGGTTCCTTGCAACTGACCGGTTGGTTGGAACCCATCACATGGCTCTCCCCGCTTGCACAAATAATTCCTGACCTGTCTCCTTATTTCATTGAACAGATAAAGGCTGACCTGAGATGGGACGAGGGCCCTTTGCTCGGCATGTTGACGTGGAATTTTGGCTATCAGACTCCCGAACAGGAGACGTGGGTCACCTCTGGCAGTTTGGAATGGACGACAGACCAATTGATTGCCGACTCGGTGGTTGTTGGCCTGCGTATTCCCGAATCGCCAGACCAAACTCACACTCTTGTTCAGGCACGGGCGCAACTCCCACTGAGCATCTTTCCCGCGAACCGCGATTCTCCCATATACTGGAGGGAGCAGGAAACCTGGGAACTCGCCATAAACTCCTCCCTGGATGAGTCCTCGTTAATTCCATACACTCATCATTGGCCCATATCAATCCATTCTCCACAATTGGACGTTTCCATTGGAGGTACTCCATACGCTCCTTCTGGATCCATCCTGTTCTCCGCTCCCCGTCTTCTGCTTCGACAGGACCTGCACGAAGGTATTCCTCCTCCACAGATCCGAGACCTCCGTCTGCAAATACAAATCACTCCCGAAGAACTTCTGCTTCATCAATCAGGTCTGCAGTTGGAAGATCGCCCATTACAGATGGAAGCACGCCTTCCATGGCAAGAGGGCGATCTGCTTCGCTGGATACAACAAAAATCCCAACCCGACCTATCTCCTCTGTCTGGCAAGCTGTCCATTGCACAACTGCAATTAGAACCATTGGAAGAGCTACTGCCTGAGATTATAAGAGCACAGGGAGAACTTACAATCCAATTGGAAAAGCAAGCCAACCAATCTCCCACGGGCAAACTGCAATTATCAGGCATGGGGACTTTGCCGCTGGGCCCATTGGGATCTCTGGACAATATCCAGGCCAGCATACAATTAGACGAAAATGGGGCTATTCTGGAAAACGGTTGGGTGCTCATTGGTGGTATGCCTGTTACACTAGACGGTAATGCCCGTTTTCAAGATAGCGATATCCCGTTGTTTCTTCTCCGTATAAAAGGAGAAAATATTCCATTCGTCCGCTCTGCGGGGCTCATTCTTCGAGCAGACCTTGATGTGGTCATGGAACACGAGGAACAGAAAAAACCCGTGATCAAAGGCAGCTTGTTGCTGCGCGACAGTATCCTGTTAACGGATCTGACTCAGTTTTCACCCAGCCCACAAAGCCCTGAACAACGTCCTCCGTTTTTCTCCGTCGATATCGAACCATTCAACAACTGGGATCTGGATGTGGAAATCACAGGCAATAGGTTTCTCACAATACGCAATCCCGTATTGGACGGCAGGCTTTCCACCCAAATGACATTGATTGGCACATTGCAAGAGCCCCAGATCATTGGCAACGCAAGCCTGCACAACGCGCGTGTCAAATTCCCCTTTGCCCGCTTCAACGTGAGCCAGGGGACTGTCAGTCTGGATCGCACCAATCCTTATGACCCCCGCTTGTCCATTCAAGGATCCACCGAAAGCCTGGGATACAACCTACAAATGAATTTGTCTGGAACTGCCAGCAATCCCGAACTGACCTTCTCCTCCACTCCTCCGCTAAGCTCCGCACAGATTCTCCTGTTGGTTACAGCAGGACAGCCACCATCGGGAGAAGTCAATCGAAGCGCTACCGGACGCCTCGGTACACTGGGGTTATATCTAGGTTCAGGGATTCTGGGTGACAGCGGCAACGATGACTCTGTGTTCAGCAGAATATCCGTTGAGTCAGGACAGCGTGTATCAGAACAGGGGAAAGAGACCATGCAGATACAATACAGACTCAATGACCGCTGGTATCTGATTGGTGAATATGACGAATTCGATGCCTATAACATGGATATCAAATGGAAAATATTCTCAAAATAGGCCTGTACACCACGCTGATCTTTGTTCTCTCTCTGACACTTGTCAGCGCACAGACTGAGAACAGTCCAATCGTGGAATCGACTGCTTCTGGCACCGGTAACAGCGAAGTGGAGCCAGGCCTTTCCCTCTCAGGAATGGGCTGGCTGACGGATCGTCAATTGCGCAGAACACTGGAGTTGCTACTGCCATCGGGAAAGCCCGATGACCCTTTTCAAAGACAGGACATTGAGGACGCGGTATTCCTATTGGAGGGCGAAACTGGAAATCGAGGTTATCTCTCTCCCTCTTTTCATATCACACTCTCCCGCTCCGACGGATTGCCATGGCAGGGAATATGGCAGGAAGGTTCATTCGATATTCCCCTCCCGCCCCAAAACGAAGATTTCCAGAGCATGCAGATTCGGATAAACAAGGGCGTTCTCTACCACTTCCAACATTTGCAGATTCACGGGGTGGATGCACTACAGGACGACTTGCGTCTCTTTTTCCACACAACAGGCTTTTTATTCAACACAGAAAGCAATCGCTATTATTCTGCTGGTCGTAAAAACTCAGGTATTCGTTCGATCATTACGGAATTGAACCGTATCGGCTATCTGGATGCCCGCTTACTGGAGGAATCGACAACCATGGATAAGGATACAGGGGCTGTTTCCCTGAATCTCACGTTTGAACAAGGACCGCGCTACTGGATCCGCAAAATCGAAGTACATACACGGGATAGCTCCCCCTCTTCCCATGAAACTGAAATTCGTGAACCAACCCCTTATTCGAATATTTATTTACAAGATTACTTGCAGAGTCTTCGCCTGCCTTATTTTTCACAGGGTTATCCTGACGTCATCGTACAATTGACCAAGCGGGAACTCGAAAAACAAGGGAACAATGTCTGGGTCGATCTGGTCATCAATGTTACCCCGGGAGAATACGTACTCACTGGAGAAATTCGCTTTGAAGGCGCGGAGAACACCAGGGAAAGTTTTTTACGTCAACGCGTTCCGCTACGGGAAGGTGAAACATTTAACATCCTGGACGCGGAAACTGCACGACAACGCATCATTGGCCTCGGCGTATTTGATTCAGTGGAAATCTATTATCCGCAACGGACTGCCGATCGTCAGGATATCCTGTATCGGGTCTCTACCATGCCTAAATACGATGTCGGCCTGCTGGCTGGCTACGGCAGTTATGAAATGCTGCGGGGTGGACTGGAGGTCGTCCACCGAAATCTGTTGGGACGCGCGCAACAAGGGAAATTGAAACTGGTCCAATCCATGAAGTCCACACGGGCCGACTATTTGTACACAATTCCTGAGGTGTGGGCGGATTCAGGCAATCTTTTTGCGCGTATCAAATACCTGGATCGTAAAGAGGTTACATTTCACCGTCAGGAATTCGGCGGATCTGTCGGGACAGACTACTACTGGCAATCGCTGGGGATACTGTCCTCCGTGCAATACTCCTACGAAACCATTCATTCGCGCAACCAGCGTTTTATCAAGGCCCCTGGTGTATCATCTGCCCTGGTGGGTTCCCTGCAACTCACGCTCTCGCGGGATCGGTTGAATAACGCACTCTACCCGACGAAAGGATACAAAGTCTACCTATCCTATGAATACGCATCCAAAATACTGGGAGGCAATGTGGACTTTCAACGGGCAGATATGGGAGTCAGTTATCATACTCCCATTATTGGAGGTTTGCTGTTTCACGGGGCCATTCGTCATGGAATGGCATGGAGTTCGGGCGCTACCCAAAGTCATCTGCCCACTGCGCTCAGATTTTTCCCAGGTGGTGAAAACAGTATCCGCGGGTACACGGAAGGAACCGCATCTCCGCGCGACGCTGCAGGCAACGAAATCGGCTCAGAGGTCTATCTGCTCTTTAACCTGGAACTGGAACAACCCATTATGCCGGATTTGTCCGTAGTGGTCTTCACGGATATCCTGGGAGAATCCTTCCGATATCAAAACTGGCCTGGCAACGAGTGGTTAACCACTGTGGGAATTGGTTTGCGTTATCGCACCATCATTGGCCCTATTCGTTTAGAATATGGTCACAATCTCAACCCGCCATCAGGACAGGCACAAGGCACTTTGCATTTCTCCATCGGATTCCCCTTTTAATAAGCTATGAACTGGGTCGAATACGCTGCACTGATTATCACTACGCTGATTTTTCTGGTCGGAATTTTATCCACCCTGCTTCCTGTCGTTCCTGGAAGTGCAATCACCTGGTTGGGGATTCTCATCCATAAACTCTGGATGGGAGACCTCTCGGTATCCTGGAAACTAGTCATCATAACAGGCATACTGACTGCCTTGGTTCAGGTGATCGACTTCTTCCTCGGTGTTTTCGGCGCCCGTTATTTCGGCGCCACATGGAAAGGTATGCTCGGGGCTTTTCTAGGCGCACTGATTGGCTTCTTTGTTCCCCCACCACTCTTCTGGCTGATCTTCGGACCCATCATCGGCGCCATCCTGGGAGAACTGGCCGCTGGCCGCGGCTTTATCCTTGGCAGTAAGGCAGGCGTCGGAACGGTCCTTGGCGGACTCGTTGGATTTGCCCTGAAAGTTGGCGTCAGTCTTTGTATTGCCATCAGTTTTTATTTCTTTCTGTTTATATATTAACCAACTGAATGAATATGCTACGAATCGCCCATATTACGGATCTTCATTTAAGACACAACCTGCCGGGAACGTCCGCTGTAGCAACACGTCGTTCACGCCTGGGATTGGCTCACCTGCAAGAGGCATTGTCGCAGGCCAGTAGCGCCCATGCTGATCTGATTGTAATCACAGGCGATATATTGGACGCACCCATGTTTCTAATAGAAGGGATGCCTCGGAGTTTTCAACCTCCCCAATCCCCCACTGACTGGTTGGATCTCGCCACACAGGATTACGCTGCCGTCCGCGGACTGCTCAACCAGACAGATATTCCCTGGATTGTGCTGCCTGGTAACCACGATTGGATGGAAGCGTTCTACCAAGTATTCCCGCAACCGATTCCACACCAAATTAACGGCTTTCGCATCATTCCTTTTCACGATCACGAACAATCTTTCAACACACCGCGCCGACTCGGTGATGAGCGTAAGCGTTTTATCAGTGTGCTACAGGATGATGACTCCACCCCGCAAATTCATCTGCAACACTACTTGTTTCATCAGGCCTACGCAAATAGCTATCCCTATCAATACGGGGAAGCCGATTATATGCGCAAGGCCATCGCAACAAGCGGCAAAGTATGCCTCACACTCAGTGGACATCGGCATGATGGCAGTGAGACCATCGTGGAAAACGGAACTCATTATGTAGTCACACCTGCATTAACCGAGTTTCCTCATCGCTGGAGGCTTCTGGAAATCGAAAAATCCTCCGTGCATATCCACGAACTCTCGCTGAAACATTCTTCACCACCGCAGCCTGCTGTATTCCTCGATCGAGATGGAGTCATCAATGACGAACCCAGTTACATATGGGGTCCCGAACGTTTTCGCCTGATTCCTGGCTCAGCACAGGCCATTCGTATGCTGAATGAGCAAAATATTCCCGTAGTCGTCGTGACATCCCAATCCTGTATCGGTTTCGGCTATGTTACCGAAGCAGTGGTTCATGCCGTCCACGAACAAATGCATGCACTGCTGGCCGCTGAGGGAGCCCATGTGGATGCGGTCTACTACACATCCAGTGCGGGTGATCATTCCGTTCTTCCCCGTTACTTCGATCAGCCCACCGCCAAATCCTCCCTGCTGTTTCGCGCAGCTAAAGATCTGCATATTGACCTGACACGCTCCTGGATTGTTGGAGACAGCATTTCCGACATTGAAGCCGGTAAGGAAGCGGGAACCCAAACATTACTGATTCACACGGGAAATGGCCACCGAAATCGGGAGGAAGTCAGCAAGCAATATCCCGATACCCTCCAGGAAGAACACCTGCTGGCCGCCGTAGAACGAATCATCAGGTTCTAACCGCAGATTCCATCAAAGAAACAGAGTGGAATGAAAGGCCCCTCACAAAGCCACCAGGCACACAAAGAATTTTAGAAAACTCATCTGTGAAAATTTACGTACACCTGTGGTTTACTAATTCCCTATCCTATTTATTTCAGTGGCCACTCTTTCGGAAACCAACGCAGCCGATCGGCCTCCTTGCCGAGTTCGGTCTTGCGGTTACGACGCACCAAACTTTTATAGAAACGATCCGCGTACTGCGGATTCTGATACATGACCCAACGGCCACTCTGCCAAAGGATTTGTGCGGTGCGCTCGTCGTTATTCGGCAGTAATTGAGCCGCCTGCCAACCATACTCAGCCGCCACATAACGATAATGCCAGCGCAGATCGGGTTCGGGGGCAGATTCCGCAATGCGTTGCAATGTTTCTTCGGAATACGGAAACGGCTTTCTGACACGGAACACCTCTGCCCTGTAGAATGCAGGGAAATCGCGGCGCCCTCTTTCGATCACATAATCAGGAGCATATTCGGTACCGACCAGATCCATACCCGATTCATAAAGCCTCTGGGCAATCTGCCATAGTATGTCAGAACGCCCGTCATTCGAAAGATTCTCTTCCGCCAACTGTTTCTTCCAATCGAAAATCTGACGGGCGTAAATCGCACTCTCCTTTTGTCCCGCCTTCTCAAACCAGGCGGTGGCCTCCTCCCAACGGTCTTCTCGCGCCAGTCTCCTGGCCAATATCAACTCTACTGGATATTTGGTTATCCACGCTTCGCACTGTTTTAACCCGGACCAATCTGCTCCAGGAAAATCCCTCTTTGGGTTCTCGGCATAGGCGATCAATTCATCCAGCGTGAGAATGCGTTCTGCCATCATCGCTACATCCCCTTCCCTGACATAGGCCAGCCAAGCCATCGCCTGCAGGTACTCATTGCGTTTGAGATGCAGAAATGCCCGCTCAGCAATCGCTCGATAGACTCCCTCCCCCCATATCTCATACTCCCAATAATGAGCGCCCGCATGTACTCGCCTAGGGGCATACTCCAACAGCACTTGATTGTAATAAGCCATGGCCTGTTCTTCCTGCCCTGCCTCCAAAGCCAACCGTGCGCGCAAGAACAGAGTAACTCCATTTTCCCGGTCTTCTTCGATCCGCTCCAGATATTCCGCACAGCGTTCTTTCTCCCCCAATTCATACGCGGCCAATGCCAATAGATACAACTCCTCCTGCAAGTGTGGAGAGTCCCACACCAGAGGCATCCAACGTCCAAGGAACGGCTCTCTTTCCTGTTTGCGGTCCAACGCCAGCGCCCGTACGGTCAATAGGCGTACAGCGACCTTATCGTCCAAATAGTTTTTCCATACTTCCTCTGGTTCCCGAGTCATGTCACGCAGGGTAAAACGAATGGAAGTCCAATCCTGAAATCCCTTTCTGTTTGCATTCAAATAGCCATGCAAGGCAGACAGATAATCTTTCTGTTGATATGGAGCCATTGCCTCCCATCCGTAACTCTGTACGACACATTGGTCTGGATCAGCAGCCCCCTTTTTTACTTTCTCCTGCAATGTCTGAAACTGCTGCCGGGCTGCAGAAGGATCTTTGTGCAGTAAAGCCAGTCCCAATAAAAAATGTGCCCGAACGGGAAATGCCTCAAAGGAAGGATGCTTCTCCTCGGTGAGCTGCAGCAACAACCGAATCTCTTCATCACCCATATTCCGGCGGTTACTGGCCAATATCTGCAACAGTGATGCCAACGGCTGTGGCAGTGGATTCTCTTGAATGATCTTACGAATATCTTCCTTGTCTGTCTTGGGTGCATTCCATTTTCCCAATTTCTCCGCACGCCCTACGGTTCGCCATACATGATCAAAATTCTGGAGATAACGGCTTTGTTCCTCGGCAGGAACATTCTCCACTTTCATCCAGTCTGTGAGTTCCGTACGCAATCTCTGACACAAAGTCCATTGAAAGAGATAGCGGTCAGAATCCCGGCCATAATACCAAAAACTCTCACGGTACCAGTGCTCGTAGAAATTTCTATGACTGTATAGGCCAGCATCAAGCTTCGTCGTTTCAGAGTCCCTTTCCATCTGTAAAGGCTCCGCATAACTTGCCACGTATGGACCAAAGGACAACTGTATTGGCACACTCCATACTTCAGATTCTCCACGACGCATCCACCCGATCGGCAGTTCCTCTACATCCTCCACCTCTACGGTCATGGTTTCACAGGGAACTTTGGGTATGGATTCAACGATGGGTTCTGGCTCAGGAGCGCTCCCATGTAGCCAAGAAAAAGCAGCCGGCATGGCAAGGAGTACGTAAAATATTTTTCTCATAACAAGATAACAAAGTAAAAGACACTTAATAGCGTAGTTTATTAGAAATTACAACTACCCGAAAAAGAAGGCGCCGACACATATTAGAACCACCCCTCAATCCGCCAGATTTATGCCGACAGAAGCTCTCTCAAAATCACTGGTCCGAATCAGAGAGCGGTGACGGAACTTCCCCAATAACGCAATCAGACTGTTCGGAAACACGGATATCCGCGTGTTATAATTTGTCGTAATTTCATTATAGTAGCTACGGGCCAGCGCAATGCGCTGTTCGGTTGTCACCAGCTCACTATGCAATCCCCGAAACAGCGAATCACTCTTTAAGTCGGGATAACTTTCCCTCAAAGCCTTTAACAGCGGCGCAACCGCATGCGCGTATCCTCCCCTGTTGTCCACTTGTGCGATATTCGCCTGCTTGCGCATGTCCGCCACTGCTTCCTGTACCCAGGCTTCGTGCTGCCTGTAGGACTCCACCACCTGAACCAACTGAGGGATCAATTCCGAACGTCGCTTCAATTCCACTTCTATCATAGACCCGGCCGTACGCACCCGATTTCGCAAATCCACCAGATGGTTGTAACCAATCCACAGAGCAACTATCACAAACAGTGAAAAGTATCCCACTCCCCATACCACCATCGAAGAGAAAAATGCTTCATTCGCCCATTGCTTATCTTTATAAGCAAAATGAAAGATCAATAAACTGGTCACAATCGGAAGATACAAACAGACGCTATAGATACACCCGTAACCGCGGCTCAGGCTACTCTGCGTTTGCGCGGAAATCAAAAACAGCCGTCCTCCCCGTTGATACGCAATTTCAGGAGCTACGATATCCCTGCGCTCCCGCGCCGTGCCAATTACGTACAAGGGGGCATGGGCATCGATTCCCTTTTCCTGAAAGCGACGCCTCCCCGTAGAGTTGCTGACTTTCTTACGAGGTCCTTTTGCATAGTACAAACGATCCTGCCGACTGCATGTTTCAGAGAAATACGAAGTCGCCTTGATTTCCGCCCGTTCAGGCAATATCAGCACCACTCCCGTATCATCCTTGACATAAAACGGGATTCTATCACCTCCGCTCGCCACTGTTTCCCACCCTGAAGTCGTACTCTTGTTTCCCTTGGAATCGGTACTGGTTCGTTCCCACTCCTCTTCCACACTCCATTCGTAATACACACAGGAACGGCCAGCCAGGTAACTCGTTAAAAACTCCTCAGACTCTGCGGTTCCCTCCACTTCCACCAATCCGATAAATACACCTGCAGTCTTGCTGGTAGGCAGATTGTCCATCAGGTGCTTACGCCGATACGCCCGTACAGAGAATGCCAAAAAAACCAGACTTACCCCTCCCGCCATCCACACCATGTTCCACCATTCAGGGTTCCACTGCATCCCTCCAATCATTTCACGAATGATTCAGGCCGCAACGATTCTTTTTCAGTAAAAACCACAGATTACGCAGATGGTTTTCTTTGGGTAGGGCCCGATCTCCGAGCGGGCCGTAATGGGATACGATAGTCAATTGGCATTCTCGGTCGGCTTCCCGACTCGTCGGGATGTCGTCCGTGATCGTCTTCCAAACGGCAGTGGGTTCACTGTTGCATTAGAGTCTGCTTGAGTCCCATCAGCGGAATGGTGGATCTTACGTCAAAGCGGATGACATCCCGACGAGTTGGGATCCCTCCATCATTTCCAAGACTTCCCAGCATCTAATACAATCGATTACTTCGCTAAACTAGTGATTTGGCCACACAGTACACAAAGAATTCTATTATTTATCTGCGTTCATCTGCGAAATCTGCGGTTTCTTCTTTCCGTTTGCCAGAAACACAAAATCACTCACATTGACTGATTATGGAAATCGGCATCAGTTCTTTCGCAGAAACCAGTAAGGACCCACGCACCGGCCAAACACGCGATCAGGCTTTGCGGCTGCGCCAACTGGTGGAGGAAATCCAACTGGCCGACCAGGTCGGTCTGGATGTATTCGGTGTCGGGGAACACCATCGTGCCGACTACGCGGTTTCCGCTCCCCCCATCGTGCTCGCTGCCGCCGCCGCAGTCACCTCGCGCATCCGCTTGTGCAGCGCAGTCACGGTACTCTCCTCAGAGGACCCCGTGCGCGTCTATCAACAGTTTGCCACCCTCGATTGTATTTCCAACGGGCGCGCCGAGATCATGGCTGGACGCGGTTCCTTTATCGAATCGTTTCCCCTGTTCGGACAAAGTCTCAACGACTACGAGGAACTGTTTACCGAAAAACTCGAACTACTCCTTGCGGTTCGCGCCCAAACCCAGGTTTCCTGGCAAGGCAAACACCGTCCCGCCATTGACAATCTCGGCGTCTGGCCCCGCTCGGTACAAAACCCATTGCCAGTCTGGATCGCCAGTGGCGGACACCGTGAATCGGTCATTCGTGCCGGCACACTCGGCCTGCCCTTGAGCCTGGCCATCATTGGTGGCATGCCCGAACAATACGCTCCTTTGGTCCGCATTTACAAACAGGCAGCCAAAGCCGCCGGACACAATCCCGACACCCTGCCCGTCTCGGTACATTCACACGGCTTTCTCGCCGATAACGACAACGATGCCGCCGAGCAATTCTTTCCCTCCACCCAAGAGCGCATGAATACCCACGGCCGCGAACGCGGCTGGGAACCCTACACCCGCGCCACCTACGATGCCAATCGCAGCCTGCGCGGCGCCCTCTTCGCCGGCTCCCCCGACTACGTCACCGAAAAAATCCTCCTCCTCAAACACAACCTCGGCATCGACCGCTTCTTCATGCACCTCCCCCTCGGCGCCATGCCCCACGAAGCCGTCCTCCACTCCATCCAACTCCTCGGCAACGTCGTCGCCCCCGCTGTGAGAGAAGCAATCAGGAAATAAAAACTGTGAGATTTCTGTATAGGGAATCAAAACATCAATAATAAACAAAGTCTTTACAAGTATCGTATATTTTTATAATTCTAACCACAGATTACACAGATGAACGCAGATATTTCGGAGGACAAGGAGACGTACGCGGTTATCAGGGTTGCAATGGAAGTACATTGTGAACTGGGTAATGGCTTTCTGGAAGCTGTCTATCAAGAGGCAATGGAATCAGAGTTTATATCTCGTCGAATCCCCTTTTGCAGAGAAACGCCCATTCCTATCCATTACAAAGGAAAACAACTGAACTCCCTCTATCGTGCAGATTTTCTCTGTTACCAGTCCGTCATTGTTGAACTCAAAGCAATCAAAAGCTTAACCGAAATCGAATCTGCCCAAATCCTTCATTACCTCAAAGCCACCCGTTTTCAACGAGGACTCCTAATCAATTTCGGCACTCCAAAGCTCCAATACAAACGCTTCATTCACTCCTCCAATAATCTGCGTTCCTCTGCGCAATCTGCGGTTAATAATCTGAATGAAACCACAGATTTTATGGATGAACGCAGATCAAGATTATGAACACGACCCCCAATTTGAAAATCTACACAAATAATGACTGAATCACACCCCATTCCTATTTTGATACTACGCAGCATCCCTGTGCTAATTGATGCCGATCTAGCTAGGCTATACGGCGTTACCACCAAACGCTTGAATGAACAGGTAAAACGTAACACAGAACGCTTCCCTCAGGACTTTCTCTTTCAGCTTACTTCTACTGAAAAAGCGCAGGTAGTCGCAAAATGCGACCACCTCCATCAGCTCAAATTCTCTAAAACCCTCCCGTACGCCTTTACCGAGCACGGAGCCTTGATGGCCGCCAATATCCTCAGTAGTCAGGAAGCCGTCAAAATGAGCATTTTCATTATTCGTTCCTTCATCAGGCAACGTGAAGTCCTTGCCACCAATCAAGCCATTCTCAAACGTCTCGCCGAAATCGACAAAACCCTGCTCCTCCACGACTCCGCCCTGCGCGATGTTTACCAGAAACTACTTCCGCTCCTCCAACCACCCATCCTAAAGCCTAAACGTCGTATCGGATTCCACGACAAGGAATGCTAACACGACGGCACCTTACCCCGTCGCATTATCCAATAATCTGCGCAATCTGCGGTTAATGATCTGAATGAAACCACAGATTTTACAGAGAAACGCAGATTTATCTTTCCCTTAGTTCACGCAATCCCAATGCCTTCCAAATCGACGCAGGAACAGAAACCTGACCACGCTCCGTCAACCTGCATACGTTTGCTTTCATCACGTACAATCTATCATGTAAAAACATCATATCAATGAATCGAGGTTTGATATTGGAAACAGGATCATGGCTTTCAGTGGCATCAAGACAAGCAATTTTATTGCAAGAATAATAAATAACCACAAAGATAAAAGTGGCAAACCATCTTTGCTTACGATTTATCGCAATCACACCCTCTATAACGCCCCAAGACACCATCATGAACCCAAACCTTGACCTGAAGATTTACACCATCCGCAACCAGCCCGTCGTACTCGACAGTGATCTGGCCGCAATCTACGGCGTGGAAACGAAAGTGTTCAACCAGGCTTTCAAACGAACCCCAAAACGTTTCCCCAGCGAATTTGCATTCCAACTTACTGATGATGAGTGGGATGCTTTAAGGTCACAAATTGTGACCTTAAAGCCAGGTGGTCGTGGCAAACATCGCAAGTACCTCCCATGGGTCTTCACCGAACACGGAGCCCTGATGTCCGCCACCATCCTGAATTCCGACAAGGCCATCGCCATGAGCGTCTATGTCATCCGCGCCTTCGTCGAAATACGCGAGCATCTCATGGCCAACACCACCATCCTGAAACGGCTCGCCGAAGTGGAAAAAACACTCCTGCAACACGACCAAGCACTGTGGGATGTTTACCAGAAACTCCGCCCCCTGCTCCAACCACCCGCCGTAAAACCCAAGCGATCCATTGGATTTCACAGCAAGGAATAACTTCTCATGATTCCACTCCCATTCTCCTCATCTGTGTCCATCTACGCAATCTGCGGTTAACAATCTCTTCGAGTAGCAGGACAAAATCACCGATTTCCGCAGAGGAACGCAGGTTTATCCTTCTCTTAGTTCACGCATCCAGTCACTCGTTCGGCGTGTTTTTCCATCTCGCAATTTTGCTCCATAGCCCAACACCGTCATGGCACCCTGTGGCCTCTCCTGCTCCACAATCACCCGACACTCCCCATTGGACACCTTCTCCCAGCGCAACTTCTGCCCCACACGCATCCCCATTGCCTTTCGAATCGCCGCAGGCACAGACACTTGCCCACGCTCCGTCAACCTACATACGTTTGCCTTCATACCATCCAATCTATCATGTAAAATACCATGCCAATACGCCACCAGTTATTGCTAAATAATAAATTATATTAAAATAATTACAATAAAATAATTTATTTTACACGTAAACTTAATGCTCGTCACAGCGAGACATACCACAGATATCATACAGGCCCGTGATGCCATACCGGTTGTTAACCTTGAGTGAAGTGACCCTGGTAATCTGGACAGGCTTTCATGCTGTTAGACGCCCCTATTGCATACAAAATAATCATGATCTCCATCATATAGGACATTCGGTGTCCCACCCCGTGTGATACACTTTGGCAATGATTACTGTC
>CAZYDZ010000010.1:1125-20519 GCA_964646535.1 uncultured Opitutaceae bacterium | reverse complement strand
CCTTCGGCGTCTGATCGCGGACGACGACGTTCCGCACCTCCTTGTCGGAGGCGTCCTGTTGTTCACACAGGGCTGCCAGTCTGGAACCACGCTGCCTGATCCAGCAGAACCGCCGCCAGTCATTCCCGTATCTGAGTTGAATAACCAGCCCAAGCGCACATGGGATGACAATCGCCTGAAGGACCCAACCCGTCCTGCCTGGGCGCATACCCAGGATCCCACACAGCTGCTCGCAGCGGAAGAATGGAATCCACCTGCGCAGGAATTTTCAAACCTCAGGGAATTGGAGTGGAATGTTCCACCAAGTGGGAGTGGGCTAGTGAAAAAGGAACCAAAGTTGATCCCGTATACGGTGGTCGGTGGTGATAGTTTAATCCGTATTGCCCGCAATCATGGAACCACGGTGGCTGAGTTGAAGGCTGCCAACAGCCTGACTGGCGATGTGATCCGCATCGGGCAGGAATTGATGGTTCCCGTACAGGGGACGCAAGCCGATGGCGGTCACAGTGGCGCGCTCGATGCGGCGGTTGCTTCAGGAACCACGCACAAGGTGGTGGCAGGCGACAGTCTGAGCCGTATTGCCCGCCAGCACCGTGTGACAATCGCCGCCCTGAAAGCGGCCAATGGCCTGACCAATGATACCATTCGCATCGGGCAGGAGCTGATCATTCCTGATGGCGGACAGACGGTTACGCCAGTGCCCACACCGGTTTCGCAGCGGGAAGCTCCTGTCTCCACACCGATTGCAGCGGGAGAGAGTATAACCCATAAAGTTGCAGCAGGAGAATTTTTGTCCACCATAGCCCGCAGATACGGCACCACAGTAGAGCAGATCAAGAAGGACAACGGGATTGTTGATGAGCGCCGCTTGCAGATCAATCAGGAATTGGTGATCCGTGCTAAACCAGCGACTGGCGGTACGACGACTCCGAAGGCCCCCGTTCCTTCTTCAACCTCCACTCTGCGCGACAGCATTCAGCCTAGGGAAACGGTTCCTGCGACTTCAACTGTCCCATCTGTCCAGACACAGCCTGCGCCTGTTGGTGACAGTGTGGACACTACGCTTTCCCAAGACGAAAATGCTATTCTGGAAGAGCTTATGAGCAGTGAGGAAGCGGGTGTGAATGCGATTCGTAATTGATTATTTTGATATTTGAGGTCAGCCCGTTCTAACCACCCAATGCAAACCAATCAGACTGCCCCCTCAACCCGATGGATGCACCCGTCCATTCTGGTTGGAGCGGTAGTTGTGATGTTGACGTTGTTTGGATTGTTGGTGCTGTTCAGTTCGACCCTGACGTTCCGTGAAGATCCCTACTTCTTTATTAAACGTCAGTTGATATGGGCCGTCGTTGCTTCAATGGCGGGGATATTCGGGTATCTGATCAATCTGGAATGGCTGCGCCGCCTGGTATGGCCAATGATACTGGTGGCTGTGATGTTTCAGGTGGCGGTGCTGATACCTGGGATCGGACAGGAAGTGAACGGGGCTCGTCGTTGGCTTAACCTCGGTGCACTGAACTTGCAGGTGTCTGAATTGGCAAAACTGGCAATCGTCTTTGGGATGGCGCACTATATTGGAAAGTACACGCGCTATGTACGAACCTTCTGGAGAGGCTTTGTGATACCGTTCGGCATGTTAGGCATATTTTGTGGTTTGATTATTCTACAGCCCGATTTTGGAACCACTGCGGTATGTGGGGTTGTCGGGGCCTCCATGTTGTTTATTGCAGGCGTGCGCTGGCTTTATCTGATTCCTACTGCGTTGGGTGCGCTGGCATTATTTGCCTTCATGGTGTGGAATGATCCCGTGCGTCTCAACCGTATCACCACGTTCATGGATGTGGATGCGAATCGGGCAGATGGTGCGTACCAGTTGTGGCAGGGAATTCTCGCCTTTGTGTCTGGCGGGTTGTGGGGAGTGGGTGCGGGACAGGGCCGTCAGAAGAACTCATATCTGCCAGAGGCGCATACGGACTTCATCTTTTCAATGGTAGGTGAGGAATATGGGTTGATTGCTACAATGGGTGTGTTGATCGCTTTCCTGATTTTATTTATTGTGATTGTCCGCAATCTCTCCCGTTGTCCCACTCTTTATCATTCAATGGTGTTTCTCGGCTGCGGCTTGTTTATTATTCTGCAAGCAGTGATCAATATCGGGGTGGTGATAGGAACGCTGCCAACCAAGGGGATTTCGCTGCCATTTATCAGTTACGGAGGATCTAATCTCGTACTGATGTTTTTGTTCAGTGGCTTCATGATGAATGTGTTGCGCCGCCCCGTAATGGAAGATTGGAAAAAGAGAAGATTGGAGGAGATTACAGGATGAGCAAGGTATTGATCTGCTGTGGAGGGACTGGTGGTCACCTGTCCCCAGGGATAGCTGTTGCCCAGGCATTGGTGGCGAGGGGGCATACCTGCAAACTGGTGATAAGCCAGAAACAAATTGATGCCAAATTGATACAGAAGTATCCCGATCTGGATTTTGTGACTGCACCAGGCAGGGCATTTTC
The DNA here is from genome assembly GCA_964646535.1 of uncultured Opitutaceae bacterium. Classification (GTDB taxonomy): domain Bacteria; phylum Verrucomicrobiota; class Verrucomicrobiia; order Opitutales; family UBA2995; genus CAZYDZ01. Next base: position 18,006 of record CAZYDZ010000010.1, on the reverse strand, counting down.
CTGGCATCCCGTAAGGATGTTGCTTTTCTTACAGGGGCAGATCGGCAATCTGCTGTTTGGTATTCGCCTGGTGCGTCAGTATCGACCTGATCTGGTGATGGGATTCGGAGGATTTATCACGGTGGGACTGGGGATTACCGGCAAGATGTTCAAGGTTCCGCTGGTGCTGCATGAATCGAACAGGCATCCAGGCAAGGCAATTCGTCTGCTGGCCCGCTTTGCAGAGAGAATCTATTTGCCGCGGGGAATGCGCCTGGAGGGAATCTCTTTTCGTTATATTCGCGAGGCGGGCTTTCCCCTGCGTCAGGAAATACGCAAGATTCCCCGTGTGTCTGCACGGATTGGATTGGGACTGCCAGAGGAGGGCAAACTTCTACTGGTATTGGGAGGGAGCCAGGGAGCGCATGCCTTGAATCAATGGGTCATTACAAATCAGGAAAAGCTGGCTAATCATGGAATCCATGTACTTTGTCTGACTGGATTGGGCAAGGGAGAGCCCAGGGGCGAAGAGTATGTGGGGCCTGATCAAAAGCGGGTGCAAATTCGTTATCAGCCATTTTCCGAAGAGATGAACTTCGTGTTGAACAGTGCGGACCTCGCCGTGGCGAGAGCGGGTGCGGGAACTATTGCGGAGTTCGTTCGTTGTCGAATCCCTTCCATATTGGTGCCTTATCCCTATGCGGCGGATAATCATCAGCTTGAGAATGCCCGCTATCTGGAGAAACAAGGAGGCTGTGTGATACTGGAGGAGAGCCATGTTGAGAGTTTATTCATGGAGGTGCATGATTTGATTTTCAACGACTGGTTGTTGGGACGCTTGCGGGAAAATCTGAAAGGTTTGGATTATGATGCGCTGAATGAAATTGTCTGTGACCTGGAAAAATTGCTTGAGGAACAGCAACGCATCTCGCTTTCATCAGAGGCATTGACGGAATGAGGATGAAGCCACTCCCGCAAAAGCTTTACTTTCTGGGATTGGGAGGCATGGGAATGGCTCCATTATCGCTGTTTTTGGCGGGACGAGGATACGATATAGAGGGGGGGGACGATCATTTTCGGGTGGATGTTCTGGATATATTGAGCAAGTCCCCGGTGGTGATTCGCAACCGTCCGTCGGAGGATGTGGGCATGTTGGTGGTGTCCAGTGCGATCAAGGAGCAACATCCATTGGTGCGTTGGGCTCGCGAACGCTCTATCCCGATTTTGAATCGGGGTGCGGTTCTAGCCCGTGCCACGGTCAACGACCGTTTGATTGCCGTAGTGGGCTCACATGGTAAAACGAGTACGACGGCGATACTGATTCATCTGCTGCTCGCCGCACAAACAGACTTTGACTATGTGTTGGGAGGGTTGTTTGCAGGGGGAGACTTAATGCCTGCCAGAGGAAGAGAACGCGATGATTCAGGACAATCCGGATGGGTGGTGGTGGAAGTGGATGAGAGTGACGGTACAATTGACCATTTTTCTCCCGAGGTAACCCTGGCAGTGGATTGGGATTGGGATCACCCTGATCGCTACAGCAGTTCGCAATCTTTTGAGAGTACTTTGTTTTCCCTGTTTGTACGCACCCGCAGAGAGGTGCATGTGCCGGCTGATAAGAAATCAGATGTGGAAGCGCGGGTGGCAGAGTTTCGCTATTGGTATGAGGACGATGTGAACTTGCCTGTTCATTTCCCGTTGCAGGGAAAATGTAATCGCCGCAATGCGGCTGCTGCCTGTTCCGTGGTACGATCCGTAGTTGGTGACTGGAATGATTCCTGGTGGCATGGTTTTCCTGGAATTATTCGCCGGCAGCAGCGATTGGGGGCAACCCGTTATTGGGATGTATATCAGGATTATGCTCATCATCCAGTAGAATTAAAGGGTCTGTTTGATGCGATGGATCAGCTCAAAGAGGGGGATGAAAGGGCTCCGTTGATCCTGTTTCAACCGCACCGCTTTTCCCGTACCCTGCAATTTGCGGAGGAGTTTGCGCAGGTGCTGCAACGCTGGCGGGAGGTTGGGCTATTGCCTGTGTATTCCGCCGGAGAACCTGCCGACAAAGGAGCCGATACGGATTCCGTGCAAGCCTGTTTCCCTGAGACTGGCAGACCGTCCATCCTGAGGGACGAGCGGGAACTGAATACGTTTCTTGCCGAGCGCACGGAGGGACGGGGGAGACGCTCGGTATGGTTTATTGGAGCAGGTGATATTGAATCCCACGCATGGCGCTGGATGCGCGGGGTCCAATCGCGAGAGCGTTGGACGGCCGATGCCGACAGGAATTTATGGCAGGGATGTGTTCCCGTGACGAAGGGTGAACCGCTGGGTAACAAGACCACATTACGCGTTGGCGGCACAGCCCGTTTTTATGCCGAGCCAGAGACCAGGCAGCAGTTGTTGCAATTGTGGGATCGCGCACAGCAGCTTGGGATTCGCGTATATCCATTGGGGCGCGGCTCCAATTTGTTGATTGTGGATGAAGGGGTGGATGGCTTGGTTATACGGCTGCGGCGGGGAGATTGGGAAGAAATAGACGTGCTGGATGACGGCGGGATACGGGTTGGTGCGGGTGTGCCCCTGAAACTGCTGTGCGGTAGAACCAGTGCGATGGGAATGAAAGGATTCGAGTTTCTGGAGGGAATCCCTGGTTCGGTAGGAGGAGCTTTACGCATGAATGCGGGGGCGATGGGAGGCTGGATGATGGATGTGGTGCGCGAAGTGGAAATTTTAACCACCGAGGGTATTCGCTTGTTTTCGCGCGAGCAATTACATGCCCAATACCGCTATTGTCGGGAGGTTGCGGAAGGGGTTGCATTGTCAGCGGTGATTCATCCCGTGGGCAGGGAGGATGCGGATCGGGTGAAGAGCAGAATACGGGAATTCAGTGAACGGCGCAAGGAGAGCCAACCGAGAGAATCCAGCGCGGGCTGTATATTCAAGAATCCAGAAGGCAATCATGCGGGAAAGCTTATTGACCAGGCTGGTTTGAAGGGGGTGCGGGTGGGCGATGCCGAGGTGTCCTCCGTTCACGGAAATTTCATCATTAATCAGGGGTGTGCCAGCAGTGAGGAAGTGATTGCACTGATCCGCCTGGTTCGTCAGCGATTGTATCAGGAAAATGGATTTGTGTTGGAGCCCGAGGTACTATTATGGGGGGCCGAGTGGAAGGACGTGCTATGAACGAACGAATTTATGTGCTGTACGGCGGGATTTCGGCTGAGCGTGAAGTTTCGCTGAGATCGGGAGAGGGTGTGATGCAGGCGCTGCGCGATGCGGGGTTGCAGCCAACGGGAGTGGATATGCAGGGGGATTCTATCGAGGGTTTGCCCGCTCCTGCGAGCGGAGTGATCTTTCCCGTGCTGCATGGGACATTTGGCGAGGATGGCCAGTTGCAGCAATTGCTGGAAAACGCAGGGTATGAGTATGTGGGGTGCGATGCGGTATCCAGCAAAGTGTGCTTTGATAAAGAGCTGGCATTGCTGGCGGCGGAATCTGTCGGAACCCCCGTGGCACGGCGTCTGGTCTGCGCGCAAGCCAGTCAATTGGACGGTCGCCAGGTGGAGAGGGAGATCGGTTTCCCTGCGGTATTGAAACCAGCTTGTCAGGGAAGCAGTGTGGGGCTTCATGTGTTGCGCAGTCAGGATGATTTGTTGCGCGCATTGCCCGCCGTTCCCCCAGGCAAGCTATTGATTGAAGAACAGATATGCGGACGCGAGTTCAGCGTGGGCGTGTTGGAGGGAAAGGCACTGGGAATCGTGGAAATCCGACCACGTGGAGGAGTATATGACTACGAGCATAAGTACACCGTCGGAGCGACCGAGTACCTGTTCCCTGCGCCATTGCCAGATGACAGGACAGAGGAGATTCGCACATGGGCAGAGCGTGTTTATCGAGTGTGCGGCTGCCGTGATTTTGCCCGCGTCGATTTTCTGCAGCGTCCTGATGGCCGCCCGGTATTTCTTGAAGTGAATACTATTCCAGGCATGACGGCAACCAGCCTGTTGCCAAAAAGCGCCAGTGTGTATGGGATCGGTTACGTGGAATTAGTGGAAAAAATGGTTTGTCCCGCGCGCCAGCGTTTCAAGAATCGGCTGTGGATATAGTGGAATGGCAAAAAAACCGAAAAATGCGTCTAGGGGAAAAGGTTGGAGCAGCCTGCAGGGCGATGTTCCATCTGCCATTACCCGTTCGGTGCCATGGTCCATACGCTTTCGACGCCTGGGAGGTGCCATTCTGCTGTTTGCATTAATCTCGGGAGGCGGATTGATTGGAGCACTGTATCTGCTGGACGGAGGGCAGGGACGGGACTTACGCTCTGCTGCTCCCAAACGCCCTGTCCGACAGGTCGTTTTGAATACCGATGGCGTATTGAAACAGGAGTGGCTGCAAAAAACATTGGATATTCAGGCCAATGTGGATTTGCGGGAAGTGGATATACGCTCGCTGGTGAATCAATTATTGCGGGTCGGCCAGGTGCGCGGCGTGCGGGTACGCCGTGAATATCCCGATCAGATCGTGTTTGATGTACAGGAATACCATCCTTTTGCCAAGATGGTGGTGCAGGAGCCCAATGGAGAACGAATGTTGCTGATGGTTTCCATGGAAGGCCATGTCTATCATGGAATCAGTTACCCCTTGCGTATTTGGCAGGAATTGCCCTTTTTGAGTGGTGTGGAGATGCAACGGACGCATAATGGATTTCTGCCAATTCCAGGTATGGAACGCGTGGTGGAATTGTGGCAGACAGCCCGCGTACATTTCCCTCATTTTCTGACAGAGTGGACGCGGGTGGATATCAGTGGTTACAATCCTCATCGAAGTCCATATTTGGGAGTGATCAGGATACGTTCCAAGATGATTCCTGAAATCGTGTTTACCCCGCGTGAGTATCGTTCACAGTTGGAGAAACTGGAAAACATACAGTATCGCTATCGGAACCAGTTGCCCGGTGGCGTGTTGCGTGTGGACCTGACTTCTCTAAGCCAGGGAGTTGTGATGCCTGCACATTGAGTTATATGAGTAGCAGAATTATTGGAGCCATTGAGATTGGAACCGCGAAAATCACGGTTTTGGTGGGGCAGTTGGATGAGTCTCGGGGGCTGAACATTATCGGAATAGGAACAACCCCATGCTATGGGGTGATGAAGGGGGAAATTGTCGATTTTGATTCTGCGCTGGGATCGGTCCATGCCGCTATGCTGGCAGCAGAGAATAGTGCAGGAAGCAAAATCGGCGGGGTATACCTGGCGCAGTCGGGAGCACATTTGTCAGGAGTTTCCAAGACCGGACGAATTACTGTCGGGGATATCAATGGATATGTTACTGAGCGGGATGTTGAGCGGGTACAGGAAAGTGCGAAATATGTGGAACTACCCGATGATCGGGTGATGGTTCACTATCTGCGTTCTCCATACAGGCTGGATGATCGAATTACGCAGTCCCCGATCGGTCATCAGGGTAAGTGGTTGGAGGTGCGCTACTGGAATGTTCACGGCAGTGTCTCTTCTGTTCGCAATCACCTGCAGATCATCAATTCCTATGGCGTCAAAGTGGAAGATCTGATTCTTGCGAGTCTGGCATCTGCCAGGATGGTAACCGATTATCGTGAACGCCTGTCTGGTGTTTTGGTATTGGACATAGGACGTGGCACTACGGATTACGCGCTCTACAAGGATGGCAGTGTGATGGTTACGGGGGTGGTTCCTGTTGGTGGCGACCATTTGACCAATGATCTTGCAATGGGAGTGCGAATTTCCGTCAAACAGGCAGAAAGTCTGAAAGTGAACTCGGGTACTGCTGATGTAAAATCGTGTACACGGGAAAAACAAGTGATGTTGGTGGGAGATATGTCGATCGGAGACCGTCTGATTCCCCAGCGTTCGATTGCTTTGATTCTGGAGGCGAGAGTGGAGGAGTTGTTTCATGTTGTGAAGGAGCAATTGCAGGAGTACCTGGATCCTGGCCAGCTTCCCGCTGGTGTGGTGTTAACAGGTGGTGCTGCGCGGTTGCATGGAATCGGCGCCGTGGCAGAACGCGTGTTGGGTTTGCCATGCAGGACGGGAAGAAATCCTGAACAGGTGCGCTCTGAATTGCGGGCACCTGAATTCAGTACCGTTCTCGGTTTATTGCACTTCGGGCTGGATAATATGAAGGAGGAAATTCGCAGCCCGCGACGACCCGCAAAAAAAGGTTTTTTCAGTACGTTGGCGGAAATGTTTCGCCCCTGATTGGAACAATGATTGAGATGAACCCGTGAGTCAGGAAACAACCAGTTCAGAAGATGCGCAGGACGGATGGAACGTACCTTTGTCTCCTGCGGTGCGCTATGGCGTGATAGGATTGGGGGGCGCGGGAGTGAGAATTGTTTCGCGTCTCGATCTGGGAGATACGCAGGACATGATGCGGTTGGTCATTGATTGCGACCAGCAGGAGTTGAATGTTTCTCCAGTGGCAAACAAAAGACTTGTCGGGCGTACTGTAACCCGTGGGCTGGGCTCAGGCGGAGATGCCGAGGTGGCGCAACAGGCATTACAGACGGAGCAACAGGCGATCATGGACGCTCTGAAGGGAATGGATCTACTGTTTCTTGTGGCTGGGCTCGGCGGCGGTCTTGGTTCGGCCGGTGCGATACAGCTCGCTCAGTGGGCGAGGGAAGCGGGAGTCATGGTTGTTGCTTTTGTCACGCTGCCTTTTACCTTTGAGGGAGGACGTCGCAATCGAAGTGCAGAGGAGGTGTTGGGACGTTTGCGTCAGCAATGTCATGCGGTGATTCCATTGCCGAATGACCAGTTGTTACAGCAGGCGGATCAGCACGCGGGGGTTGAGGAAGCGTTTGCCCAGGCGACACTGTGGGTGCAGGGGGGGATTTGTTCGATCTGGGTTATGTTGGAACGCAAGGGATTGAGCGGGAGCATTGACTTTGCCGCACTAAAAAACGCATTTCCCAAGCCTGGCGGACGGACCTTGTTCGGAATAACTGAGGTGAGCAGCGATGGTCATGCAGATCGCATTGTGGAAAACCTGTTGTCGTGCCCTTTGCTGAATATCCCCGAACATGAATCCCGCCTGGACAATCTGTTGGTCAATCTGATCGGCGGACAGGATATGGAAATCTCTCAGATGAATGAGATCCTGGTCAGGATTGCGGATCGTTTTTGCAGTAGGGAGAACACCTTGTGGAGTATTCTGATTGATCCATCGCGCAATGGTTCGATTCAGATTTGTATGATAGGTGGTGCGGACCTTGGCAACGAGCGCTACCGCAGAAGTCAGAAACTCTCACAAAACAGAGAAGCAGGCAAGAGTGCTGCCTTGAACGGACAGAAAGAAATGCCGCCGTCGCCACAGGTTGATTTTCAGGGAGAATTTGATTTTACCAGTCAAAGCCTGCAGAGAGGTTATTTTGAACGAAGCGACCGCAATATGTGGCAAGAACAGGATTTGGATCAGCCCACCTTTCTACGCCGAGGCATAAAGATTCCCCTATGAGTATGAAATCCACATTTACGGGTTTAACGAGGCCGATCCGCTGTGGCGTGGTTGGCGCTGGCTATCTGGGCGAGCATCATATTCGCATCCTCTCTTCCACAGAGGGTGTTGAGTGGATGGGCTTTTATGAACAAAATGGCATCCGGGCTGATGAAATAGGGAAACGTTATCCAGGGCGTGCGTATGAATCGCTGGAGCAACTTGCAGAGGATTGCGATGCCGTATCTGTCGTGGTGCCTACTAACGAACACAAGCGCGTTGCGGACGTATTGCTGGAGGCAGGATGTCATTTGCTTGTGGAAAAACCATTGTGTGCCACGGTGGATGAGGCCATTCATTTAACGGAATCGGCAAAAAACAAGGGGCTTCTGGTACAGGTGGGGCATGTGGAGCATTTTAATCCCGTAATGGGGTATCTGGAGCAGGCAATTGACCGTCCCCGTTATATCACTGCCGATCGCCTGGCTCCATTTCAGCCGCGTGGAACAGAAGTGGGTGTTGTGCTGGACTTGATGATTCACGATATCGGTCTGGTCCTGCAATTGGTGCGTCAGCCATTGGTGAAAGTGGAAAGCGTGGGCGTTGTTGTTTTGTCCGCATACGAGGATATTGCCAATGCCCGTTTGACGTTTGCCGACGGATGTATTGCAAATTTGAATACCAGCAGGGTTAGTGAAAAGAAAATGCGCGAGTTTCGCGTGTTCCAGAGTGACACCTATCTGTCGATGGATTTCATGAACCAGAAGGGGCACCTGCTGCAGCGTCGGGACGGGCAATTAAGCCGTGTGGAAATTCCATTGGAGACAGGCGAACCATTGCGTCTGGAAATCGAATCTTTTATCGAGTGTATCCGCCGTGGGGAAATCCCCAAAGTCGACGCGGTGCTGGGAACTACTGCGCTGGAGGTGGCAGTGGAAATTACCAGGCAGATACGATCCCAGTATTGATCAGTGCGCCAACGTGTAATGGCGATTTGCCAGGCTGGTAAGGGACAACCAGCTCTTCCAGTTGGCCCGCAGTTCCCGTTTCAAGTGACGGGCCTCGATCGACAGCAGGGTTTTCTGGTGGTGAGAAGACCGTTTGATATCCTGAATCAGCGCAACAAAACGGGCTGCGTTTTGTTCAAAGCGTGTGGAAACATCATGCAGACGGCGTTTCAATTCGCTTGCCAGTTCGTCAATCTCATCGTTGAGCCTGGTGAGAAACAGTTTTTTATCCTGCTGAATCAGGATTTGCTGCAATCGCAGGTGACTGACTGTGCGCAGTCCACGTGTCATGCGCAGGCGTGATGCGACCCAGATCAGCCATTTGGTTGGATCAAAGTGATACCAGCGAATACCGTTGCGGTAATCACTGGCAAAAATGTGGTGGTAGTTGTGGTAGCCTTCGCCAAATGTCAGTACGGCAAGGATTGCGTTGTCGACGGCGCTCAACTCTCTCGCATAGGTGCGCGATCCCCATACGTGTGCAAGCGAGTTGATGAACCACGTGCAGTGGTGTATTGCGAGAATTCGCAATAACACACCCATGAAGAAGGATACCAGTGGATCGAAAAACAGACAACCGATACCGAACACCAGCAGGTTCATGACAATAGCCAGCAGCAGGTAGTGTTTATCCTGCAGGACCACGCGCGGATTTTTCAGCAGGTCTGCCACCAGCGCAGGCTGGTATTCACGTCGGTAATCAAACAACCAGAGGAAATGGGCATACCAGAAGCCTTTCTTGATTGAATAAGGATCTTGTTCCGTGTCGACATGCTTATGGTGCAGACGGTGGTCGTGGGACCACGCCAGCGCCGACCACTGCCATGCGAGTGTGGAACCGAGCAGCACCATCCATTCAAAGACAGGACTGGCGGCGTACGACTTATGTGCGTAGAGACGGTGATATCCGGCGGTAATGGAAAGTCCGCCAATAATGAAATTCAACAGCAACCAACCTACAGAACCCCAGGAAATGTCCATGTAGACGAAAGGAACCAATGCCAGCATCAGCACATGGTAGCCTGCAACAAAGAAAAAAACATCCCAGTTTCTAATACGCATTCGGAAAAAATAAAAAGATTGATAACGTTAACAGGTGAATGACAATAAATCCACTGTAATTGAAAGAATTTTGCTAATAAACCGCTATTTGCCGCGCAATCGATTCCAGATGTAGTTGCGCCAAAGAGGCAGGGAGCCTGGATTAGGCAGGGTTCCTGCGGGTATGTCGTCACAGGGAACGCGGTAAAGCAAAGAGCTTCGCGAGGATCGATTCCATGCGTTGCCGATGCGCAGCACATGTTGATAACTGTTGAGTGAGGTGCGAATCACATCCGGAGAGCCTTTGCCAAATGGCAGGACCAGGGATTTGGGGCGTATCCCGAGCTTGCTTTCGATCATGCGCGCAGAGCCTTCACACTCTTCCTTGAGATTTGCGGAGGAATTCAGATTGGCGTGGGTTCGTGAGTGTGAGGCGATTTCCACCAAACCCGACGATTGCATTTCGTGCAATTCCTTCCATGAGCAGAATGCAGGGTGTGGAGCTGCTTCTTTTTGTAAAATCAGATCCACGCGTGGTTGCAGGCGAAAGGCATGGTTTTCTGGAACATAGTCGGGAATAAAATCTGTGGGGACGGCCAGTACCGCTTTTAATGAATGGCGTTTGAGTAATGGGTATACATGGTGATAAAAGCAGTATGAAGCATCGTCAAAAGAGAGCATGATAGGCTTCTTGCCAGATTGTGCGGTTTCTCCCGCATGTACAGTCTGTCCATGCCGGGAGAACCACTGAAAATGGAGTTCCATTGTCGTGGGCAGGGTGGACCAGGGGGCACCATCCTCGCGGAGGTAGTGAAACAGGTAAATAGCCAGCATGATTTATTGAAAACGGACAGGGTGTTGTTTCTCGTACAACAACCGATATTTGAAGTAGGCTGTGGCTCCCTGATAAAAGGAAATCAACAGGCCGTCACTGCCGTAAAGGAAGCCTTTTCGTAAAATAAAGCTGCGCAGAAAAGTCCAGACGCCGCGGAAGCAGGCTTCACCTGAACGAACGCGCTTGCGATCCGTGTATTCCTCTGCAAACAGCGTGGCATAACTGTGTAGTTTGCGCATGAAGTCTGCCGCATCCCGATAGGAATAGTGTTCGAAGGGTTCCTGGCGTGCGACGGTTTGCAGTCCCCGTAATTCGAGGCCTTCGTGGATGCGCAATTCCCGATAGAGCGTTTCATTGCGGCGATAGAGTCGTACATGGCGGTCAGGCCACCAGCCACACCCGCGAATCCAGCGGTTGCGATAATAGTTGCGAAACGGGAATGAATAAACACAGCCAGGTTCCGGTGGACACAAGGCCAGCCATTGTTGTAGTTCCAGGCTCAGTACCTCATCGCTGTCGATCACCAGAATCCAATCGTTGCGGGCTTGCTGTGCTCCAAAATTGCGCAGGTGACCGAAATTGGTGAATGGGTGTTCGATCCATTTGGTGTTGGGGAAGCCAGTGGCGATTTCCCGCGTATGGTCGGTGGAGCCATTGTCGAGGATGACGACCTCGTCCACACAGGCGAGGCTTGACAGTGTGCGCACCAAGGTTGCTGCAGAATTTCTGGTGAGGATAACGGCGGAAATCATGACAGAAAATCGTAAACCTGGGTCCAGACATAGTCAGTACTCAGTTTTTGTACACAGTAAGTGCGATAGGAATCCGTGACGACACATTTATCAGGGTAGAGGCAATCCGAGCACGGTTGTGGTGATTGCAGGTAAAGCGCGTTGGCCTTATGGGGAGCCCATACATGCACGGGCTGGGAGCCAAACAGGGCGACCACGGGTAGCTTCGCTGCAATAGCGAGATGCATGGGACCGCTGTCGTGCGCAATCAAGGCCCGACCTTCGTAAAATGCAGATACGACTTGCCGCAGTGTCCAGTCAACAGGGGCGATTTGAGCGACTTGACCAGAGAGTCGGTGAATGGCCTGTACGATGGTTGTGTCACCAGGTCCACCGATCAGAATTACGGGAAAGCCTGCGTCAACCAGCCTTTTGGCTATCTCCGCAAAGCGTTCAGCAGGCCATCTTCTTGCTTCAGATCGGGTTCCCGGGTGGATAAAGACAGGCTTGTGATCCCCAAGCAGATTTCTCAGCCACTGGCGGGCCTGTTTCCGTTCCTCCTCCGTTACCGTCAGATGCGCAGGGAGTGAATCAGGATGGATGCCAAAGGGCTGCAATAAAGCCTGGTGGATTTCGGATACGGGAATTTCCAGATCCGAATGTTCGGGGAAACAGATCGTCTGGGTATAGATATGGCGTTTGGGGATGGCACGTCCTGTAATTTCCCAGGTGAGTTTGTGTGTGGCGCGGGCCAAACGACAGACCAGTTGGGAGCGGTCATTTTGTGAGAGATCGAGAACAACATCGTAGTGCTCTTTGCGCAATCGGCTGTAAAAAGAAAAATTGTCTCTCAGTCCGTGCCAGAAGCCTGATCGGTAGGGAAGTACCCGCTGCTGACGAATTTCAGGTTGTTGTTGCAACAAATCCCGATAAGGAGAATCCACCACGACATCGATCAGGGCGAGCGGGTAGCGTCGGGCAATGGCTCGCAGCAGGGGCGTCAGCAAAACGATATCGCCAACATAGCGGCGTCTGATGACGAGGAAAGAAGGCGTCTGTCCCAGATCCAGCGGTTCAGGCATGATGGTTGAAGAGAGCGTTTTCAAGAGATCATGCCAGGGAATCCGTTTTTACACGCTCTTTTCGGGGGAGTACCAACTTCAGCAGTCCAACACCGCTGCAGATGGCTCCAGCCACCGCCATGACGAGATAGAGATATCCGAGCCTTTGTTCGGATTGACTGGGTGGCTGGCGCAAGGACCAGGAAATAGTGCCTGGCGAAGTGTGCTCTGGAATCACTTCTTCGGGGGCAATCAAAAGCCATTGGCCTGCATGCGGTACTTGAAAGAATCCCAATATGCCTGGTTCGTCATCTTCGGCCTGTGTGTCGGTCTCCGTCATGGACACTTGTTTCCCCGATGTTTTTTCTGTCAGCAGGAGAGTCTGGTACAGCAGGGATTTATCCCACCTGATTCGTTTGTCATGACGGCGCACGGTCAAATCATACAGTCCGAGCAAAGCGGGGGTCTCCAGCGTGATTTCGTAATACCCGGGGACTGTGAACGCATGGCGTTCCGTCTGTGCCTGCTCTGTGGCCACGGTTATGAATGGCAGGACAATACCACCCGAGAGAAACAGGACAGTTCCAAAGAGTATGAGAAAAAATGGCATTGGAGAAGAATCAAAAATAGGGGAAATCAGGAACGGGTGTCCAGCTCAGGCCATTGCAGCAGCTTGCGGTGCAGGGTGCGGCGACTGATGTTCAGCAACTGGGCAGCACGGGTTCGATTGCCTTTGGCTTCCAGCAACGCATTGCGCAGGAGGCGCTTCTCATTTTCCTCTACAGACAGTGAATGGGGTCCGTGTTTCATCTCTTCACTAACGGTGGGAGATGATGAATCCTTAAAAAATTTACGATCCAGATCATAGGAGGTTAGGGTGCCGCCACGGTGCAGAACGACTATATTCTCGGCAAAGTTGCGCAACTCACGGATGTTCCCGGGCCACTCATAACGATTCAGGATGTTCATGGTTTCAGCAGCAATGCGCACTGGCTCAAACCCGTTTTCCTGGCTGTAGTGACGAATGAAATGATCCAGCAGAACAGGGATGTCATCCGCTCGTTCGCGGAGTGAAGGGAGACGTATGGTGATGACGTTCAGTCGATAAAACAAATCTTCGCGGAAACGCCCTTCTTTTACCTGCGTTACGAGATCGCGATTGGTGGCGGCGACAAGCCGCACATCCACGGAGACAGGCTTGTTACTGCCGAGCCGCTCAAACGTGCGCTGTTCCAGAAAGCGCAACAGTTTGACTTGTGTGGAACTATTGATTTCCCCGATTTCATCCAGAAACAATGTGCCGCCATTGGCTGCTTCAAAGCGCCCGATCCGTTTTTCCGAAGCTCCGGTAAATGCGCCCTTCTCGTGCCCAAACAGCTCACTCTCAAGCAGGTTGTCGGGCAGCGCAGCGCAATGTACCGTAATCAGTGGCCCACGACTGCGCGGGCTGTTCTGATGAATGGCCTGTGCAACCATTTCTTTTCCCGTACCCGTTTCCCCGGTGACCAATACAGTGGCTTTGCTGGCAGAAACCAGGCGAATGGTTTCCATGACTTCCCGCAGTGCGGCGGAGTTGCCGATAAATTCCTCGAAGTGATACTTTTGATCCAGTCGCTGATGCAGGGCTTCATTTTCCTGCAGCAACTGACGCGATTGCAGCGCCCGTTTGATGAGGATCTCCAGTTTTTCGATATTGACAGGTTTGGTCAGGAAATCGAAGGCGCCGCGCTTCATAGCCTCAACAGCCGTATCGACGCTGCCGTAAGCCGTCATCATGATGCAGACTGGACGATGGGCGAGGGTCAGGGTTTTATCAATGACCTTCATGCCTGATTTTCCAGTCATGCGCAGGTCTGTCAGTACGACATCAAACGGCTCACTGTCCAGAAGTTGAAATGCCTGGTCCGCGTCCTGCGCCACGTAGACGTCATACTCATCCTCCAATACCTGCCGCAGGCCGTCTCGGGTATGCTTTTCGTCGTCGACAATAAGGATGGATGCAGGCATAACCATCAGTTCACCAAAACTGGTGTATCATGCAAGACGCGAATCAGAAAAACCGGTCAGCGCTTTTTGCTGCCTGAGGTGCTCTCTCCGGGTTCCACGACGATTCTGACCCGCCATTCATTATTGATCGCATGAGTCAGAATACTCTTAATGAGGAGCGACACACTCATATCTTCCCTGTCCGCCCATTCTTTTAGCGTCTTTGCCATATCTTTGGAGACATTAACCCCAAGCGTTTTTGTTCCTGGTCCAACTGGATTACTTACCATATGTCTAAATGGTTTGGAGATTTTGAATATATACTAATTGTAAGTGATACTGGTTTCTTTACAAGGAAGAAGCTGGAAAAGGTAGAAAATAAAAATGTCTTGTATATAACGGTCTTTCAATGGGGGGTGGGGGTAGACTGGAAACCTGCGATGCGAATCCTTTGTGAACGGGCCTGTTGCAACAGGGATTCCTTATTCAGCATTATGGTATGGCCGGATTCCAGTAGAGCCGCTCGGATTCCAGCCGCCTGCATCTTGCGCAGGGTTCGTTCTCCGAACACGGGAACATCGAAGCGCATGTCCTTTCCTGGCTTGGCGGCCTTGACGAGGACCATGGAGGGGGCACCAATCTGTCCCGCCCGTTCAATCATGGCGTCGGTGCCTTCATAGGCCTCCACTGCGATTACGGTGCCTTTGCTGACGACAAGGGATTGTCCCACGTCGAGGCTGGCGAGAATGCGGGCAAGGTTCCCAGCCCACTGAATCGTTTCTTCGGGGATGGAACTGCGCGCTCCTGTCATTTCCCCTTGAGTGGCAAGCTGATCGTCCATAAATGCCCGCGCATCCAGCAGCTTAATTTGTTCGCGCTCCATTTCTTCCGCTACTGCTCCGAACAGACTGTCTGCATTTTTTAGCCTGACGCGCAGCAATAATTGCAACGCCTTGAAGTCGGGGTGTAGACCGCGGAAGAGCTTGCCGGGAGAGATTTGTCCCACCATGACAGCGCTGGAACATCCATCTTGTTTCAGCCCGCGCAGCAGTTTACCCAACTGTCCCGCGTTCAACCAGTGTCTGGGAATGTCGCCAGGCAGGGAATCCACCCAATCCCTGTCTGCATCTCCCTCGATGGCGTACAGAGAAAGGGGAATGTGGTGACGGAGAATGGCCTTTGCCATCAGCACAGGATAGAGCCCTCTGCCTGCGACCAGACCTAGCCGTTGTGATGGAGTAAACCCGCTCGGAAGGAATCGGGAAATCAGATTGTCAGAATAATTGGATGGATCAGATGGCATCCAATGCCTGTTTCAGGTCTGCCTGGATATCTTCGAAGTCTTCGATACCAGGCGATAAGCGGATATAGTCTGCCGTTACCCCTGTGGTTTCCTGTTCTTCCGCGGTGAGCTGCGAGTGGGTCGTGCTTGCAGGGTGAATGGCCAATGATTTGGCATCACCGATATTTGCCAGGTGGCTGAACATTTTCAGGCTTTCAATGAATTTGCGTCCTGCCGCCATGCCTCCCTTGACACCGAAACCAACCAGCGGACCAAATTGTCCCCCCAGATACTTTTTAGCCAGTTGATGGGAGGGATGTTCCGTCAGACCTGGATAGTTGACCCAGGATACCTTGGGGTGATCGGAGAGGAATTGCGCTGTTTTCAGTGAGTTTTCGCAATGGCGTTGCATGCGCAGGTGCACGGTTTCCACCCCCTGTAGGGTGAGGAATGCATTAAATGGAGAAAGGCATGCCCCCATGTCGCGCAGATATTGCAGGCGGATCTTAATAGCGAATGCGATGTTGGCACCGCCAGCCGGTGGGAAGGCTCTGAATGCGTCCCAGTGGACCAGTCCGTGATAGCTCGGATCAGGATTGATGAAGTCGGGGAAACGTCCGTTGCCCCAGTCAAAGTTACCGCCGTCGACGATCATGCCGCCAATGGAGTTGCCATGTCCGCCAAGAAATTTGGTGGTGCTGTGGACAACGATGTTGGCTCCCCATTCAATGGGACGGCACAGAATAGGCGTTGTCGAGGTGCTGTCCATGATCAGCGGAATGCCGTTTTCCCTGGCAATAGCAGCGACTTCTTCGATCGGGAACACATTCAGACGGGGATTGCCGAGTGTTTCCCCATATAGAGCTTTGGTGTTGGGGCGAATGGCCTTGCGGAAGTTTTCGGGTTCCGTGGCATCGACAAAAGTGACCTCAATACCGAGTTTGCGCAGTGTGTAATGGAACAGCGTGTAAGTGCCGCCATAGATTTGAGAGCCTGATACAATGTGGTCTCCAGCGTTGGCCACGTTGAAAATGGTGTTGGTAATCGCTGCCTGGCCGCTGGCGTGGGCGAGCGCTGCAGTTCCCCCTTCTAATGCGGCAATGCGCTGCTCAAGTACATCCGTGGTTGGATTCATCAGGCGGGTGTATATATTTCCCAGCTCCTTCAGCCCAAACAGGTTGGCGGCGTGTTCGGTATCGCGGAATCCATAGCTGGTTGTCTGATAAATGGGAACCGCGCGCGAGCCTGTGGTCGGGTCGATTTGTTGTCCTGCATGGATGGATTTGGTACCGAGGCCTTTCATGGTATATAATCTGAGATGGGTTCAATTAGAAGACAAAGAGCATTACGCAGGGGATAAGGGTTGTCAATGCCCGCATCGGACATACGTATCGTATAACATCCTTACGAACCACATAGGACACAAGGAACACAGAGGGTACAGAATAATAAATGGAGTGCATTCTTGTGACAACCCCTCTTTACTCTT
>CAZYDZ010000010.1:0-1115 GCA_964646535.1 uncultured Opitutaceae bacterium | reverse complement strand
CTCTCCGCCGACCATCGCGTCGTCGATGGGGCTGTGGGCGCCGCATTCCTCTCCGCTCTGAAAAATATCCTGGAAAATCCGGCCACCATGCTGGTTTAGCCTTGATTTCCCTCCACATCCCCTCTACGTTCACTCCCTTTCAAGCGGGCGTCGTATAACGGCTATTATGTGAGTTTCCCATACTTGAGACGAGGGTTCGACTCCCTCCGCCCGCACCATTTGAAGTGCGGTGTTTATTTTCTGACCCTTGTGGTGAAAACAAATTGCCCCCACCTCGTATCCATTTTGGGATACTCGCCTTAGACCAGAATCGTTGCAGGGCTTTCCAGAATCGATTTGAGGGCGGTCAGGAAAGAGGCGGCTACGGCTCCGTCAACGACGCGGTGGTCTGCTGACAAGGTGAGGCTCATGCGTTGGCCGATCACAATCTGCCCATTTTTTACCACTGGTTTCTGCACGGTGGAACCGACCGCCAGGATGGCGGTATTGGGCGGATTGATGATTGCACAGAAGCGGTCAATGCCGAGCATTCCCATATTGGAAATACAAAAAGTGCCCCCTGTCATTTCATTGGGCGTCAGTTTGCGATCACGGGATTTTTTGGCCAGTGACTTGGCTTCGATACTGATGTCACGCACGCTTTTCAGGTGGCAGTCGCGGATGACAGGAGTGACCAAACCGTCGTCGATGGAGACCGCGAAGGAGAGGTGTACGCTGCCATGTTGGCGAACACTGTTGCCCTGCCAGGAGGTGTTGACGGTAGGGACGCGTCGCAGCGCTTCTGCGCACGCCTTCAAAATCAGATCATTAACGCTTAACTTGATACCGCCACGGGCAGGATCGACCTCAGACAGGGCATCATTGATCTGTGCCCGCAACTGGAGCAGGGGTTCTGCGTCGACTTCGACTTCCAGATAAAAATGAGGAATCTGGGTTTTGGATTCGAGCAGGCGCTGGGCGATCACGCTGCGCATTTTGGACACGGGGATGTCCGCATCTTCCGCGATGGGATTCCCTGAAAGAATGGTGACCGTAGCGGAAGACCCGATTTTGTTGGAAGTTCCGCCGGCGGCAGATGTCGAAGTCTGGCCTGCAGAGAGTACATCGGCCTTGAC
>CAZYDZ010000009.1:16031-21026 GCA_964646535.1 uncultured Opitutaceae bacterium | reverse complement strand
CTGAACATCCTCAGCGCGAGTCGGGCTCAAATAGCCAAAAGGGTTTGCACTGGGGGCTGCCAAAGCCAATTGACTTTCATTCAGCAGCTTCAGAAGCAAAGAATGGTTCGGCACACGCACTGCCACCGTATCCCTGCCCGCGCTCACTTCCGACGCCACAATCCCGCGACTCGGCAAAATCATTGTCAACGGTCCAGGCCAAAACGCATCCGCCAGCCGCTGGGCTCTCCCCCCCCATACCACAATCTTTCCTGCTTGTTCCACGGTGGCAACATGGACAATCAACGGATCCCAAAACGGCCTTCCCTTGGCCTCAAATATTTTCCTACACGCTGCCGAACTGCAGGCGTTCCCTGCGAGCCCGTAAACGGTTTCCGTCGGTACGGCCACGACTCCATCCGCACGCAACCACTCCGCAAGCAGCCGAATATCCTTCGGCTGTCCCTGGAGTACAGTCGCCATACCTGCGAATTACTTGGCCAGCAACAAATTGCGCGAACGCTTGATTTCGCAGGTGATGTGGCGCTGCTGCTTCGCAGTCAGATGGGTAATACGGCGGGGAAGAATCTTACCTGTTTCAGTGGTGTAGCGGCCAAAGTTACTGGCCAACACTGCCTTCAACTCCAGTGCATTCTTTGCCTGCGGCTTCTCCGTTTGATTCGAATTTGACATAAGCGGAGAAGATTCTCACAGGAAGTTTCTCCTGGCAAGCAAAATTTGTCTTCCCCAATGGGCTGAATTTGTCTTCATATAAAGCCTCATGACAAGTTTCGTCCTTTCATCCATGCCAGTGGCGCTGAGCATCGCAGGGTCCGACAGCGGGGGACACGCAGGAATACAGGCTGATCTGATGACATTCGCCGCACATCAGGTGTATGGAACGACTGCCATTACCGCCACCACCGCGCAAAATCCCCTTGGCGTGCTGTCATTTGCCGCCGTTTCTCCTCAACATCTGCGCGAACAGATTGAACAGGTACTCGACTACTTTCCCGTGGGAGCCATTAAAATAGGAATGCTGGCCAACACGGAGCTGGTACAAACCGTAGCGGAGGTACTGTCTGAAAGGAAAAGTACCCTGCCGCCGGTTATTCTGGATCCAGTCATGGTATCCAGCAGCGGTTCGTTATTGCTTTCTGAGGAAGCCATCCATGCGCTCACACACCAGTTACTGCCGCTGGCCAGTCTGGTTACCCCCAATCTGGATGAAGGCGGTGTCCTGTTGGGAGAACCAATCCCCTCTCGCCAAGCGCTGCTTGAGGGTGTTCGCAGCCTTGCTGAACGCTGGCAAAATCATTTTCTTCTCAAAGGAGGGCATTTGCGGGAACACGAGTTAGTGGATGTCTATCAGTCTCCCTCGGGGGAAACCAAAACTTGGCGATCCATACGCATACGGGACATTGACACACATGGCAGCGGTTGCACGTTATCCTCCGCAATCGCTGCAAACATCGCACTCGGTTCCTCTCTCACCCAGGCTATTGATCTGGCCCACCAGTATCTGCAACGTGCCATGAACCATCCTTTGTACCTGCGGGAAAAACCATTCATCAACCACTTCCCCCCTGGCTGACGACGATGAACAGAGGGAGGGAGGATCAATGGCACAATCCAGCAGGCTGGGCGCTGGCTGGAGTGCTGGCCGTATACCTGATTACACAGGCCGAATGGCTGCATGAATGGAAAACCTGGTGCGCTCTCATCTGGCTGCTACCATCCACAGCGTATCTTCTGCGTAGGAATCCCCGCGCGGTGCGATACCTGTTTTACACCGTATCCGGAATCCTGGCCGCAATCATCGCACTGCTGACGGAACAGCAACCCTGCTGGCCCGAAAACTTGCCAGCCCGTGAATTCCATGGAGAGATGAAGGTGCGCCAGATGTTCCAGCGACCAGAAACTTCCACTGCGCTCTCTGGAATTGCTGAGTTAATCACGTCACACCATCCAATATGGGAATCCCTGCACGGCAGCCTGACCGTTTTTCATCTGGAATCAACCGATGGCTTGCGAGCGCCCGTTGCAGGAGAAACCCTCCGAGTCCAAGGGGTGTTGCGGCCCCGGGCCACCACCAATCCGTTACCCACGGGCTTTGAAGAATATCTGGACAGACAGGGCGTTATGCTACGCCTCCATCAGGGATATATCGCAGAAGTTCCAGCCAGTCTTCCACCACTCCTTTCCATTCGCCAACAGGGACATGACAATCTGGTTCATTCGCTGCGGGCAGGAGGAGATCGCCGACCACGCGAACAGTCTGTCTATCTGGGCATGCTGACAGGCTCGCGCAGTTACCTGTCCGAAAAGGATATCGACCTGTTTGTCCGTTCAGGAACCATGCATCTGTTCGCTATCAGCGGATTACACATTGTCATTGTCTCCAGCGGGGCATTTGTAGTGTTGCGCCTGCTACGACTTCCATTGCTCTGGCAAGCCGTAATCGGCGTGGGCATCATCGGTTTCTATGTGTGGATTACGGGGTCGGCTCCGTCTGCCGTACGGGCATGGGCGGCCGTTACAATCTATTGGTGCGGCTATGCGCTGCAGCGTAAACCCACACCATTTCGTGCTCTCTGCAGTACGGCGCTGATTACCCTTTTGCTCAATCCATCCCATCTGCACCACGCGGGATTTCAGCTATCCTACGCCGTCGTCGCCTCACTCCTTCTCTGGGGAGTTCCCATACTCCGCTGGTTTCCATTGGAACAACAGATAGGGAGACACATCCCTTGGACTGCTCTGTACCCCGCACAACGCCTGTTGCGCATCGTGGTGCGTGCTGTGTGGAGTACACTGGTAATCAGTGTAGCCGCCACACTGGGCAGCATGCCGCTGATTGCCGCTGGATTCCAATTGGTCACACCAGGCGGAGTGTGGATTAACCTGCCTGCATCACTGATCGCTTCAGGAGTCATTTTTGCAGCCATGACCAGTTTCTCCGCACATCTGGCAGGAATAGAATTTCTGAGCAGTTTTTTCAATCAATCGGCTCTATTGTTCCTCGCGTTGCTCCTGCTGTGGGTGGAACAACTCGTGGATACGGTAGGATTTGTCCAGACCCTGCACAATCCACCAACAGTATCCCAGGCCGCACTTCTCACGATCGGAGGAATCCTATTGCTGCTGCTTGCGCGACGCCCGTTATCATGGCTACACAAAACGCTCCTCATCTGCTATCCACTGTGGATCATCGCAGGAATGAGCCTGTTTTAGGGTAGGGCCCCGCAGGAGCCTTTACTGCACAGTTGCTTTTCGCAAATAGAGCAAATAGGATACTCTTACTATGATCGACAGCTTGAAAAACACTCTGCTTGCCGGACTGGGCGCCGCAAGTTACACAAAAGAAAAAGTCGAGGATATCTTCAAGAATCTCGTGGAAAAGGGAAAGGTGTCCAAGGAAGAAGCCGAAAATTATCTTTCCCGGTTGTCTGCTGAAGCCAGAGAGAGCTTTGACAAGACCAGCAAAGAAGTAAGCGAGAAACTGCAGGATTTACTCCGCAAGGGGCCCTTTGCCACAGCCGCTGACCTGAAAAAACTGGAAGAACGTATTGAGGCGCTGGAAAATCGCCCGCAAGGGTAACCGTTTGCCAAAAACGGTACACCTGTATCCACCCTGCGTTTCATGAAGCCCCTGAGAATGCTGAAAAATGCAGTGCGGGCCAAGGAGATCCTGACTGTCCTCGCCCGCTACGGGTTCACGGATATCCTGCAATATCTCGGAACTCATTCAGGTCCTTTCCGCAGGCTGGTTCCCTCGGTTGGTGAAAAACTATCCACATGGGAACGAATCCGACTGGCATGTGAAGATCTGGGCCCTACTTTTGTTAAGATTGGCCAGATTCTAAGTACGCGGCCCGATTTAATACCGGCTCCACTGATTGCCGAATTCAAGAAGCTGCAGGAGAAGGCCCGTCCTGAGGACTGGAAAAAAATCCGCGAGGTTCTGGAAGAGGAATGGCACGAACATCCGGAGGCTGTCTGCTCAGAAATCAACCCGATACCGCTGGCATCCGCTTCGCTGGCCCAGGTACATGAAGCCCGCCTGCGAGGATCGACAGAGGTGGTCGTCATCAAGATACAACGCCCTGATATCCAGCAGAAGGTGGAATCAGATCTGGAAATTTTCTACTGGATTGCGGAACAACTGCACCAGCGTTTCGATGCCCTGAAACTCTACGATCTCCCCACCATTTCCCAGGAGGTGGGTGACGGTATCCGTCGCGAACTCGACTTCACCAATGAGGCGCGTCATCTGGAGCACTTCCACCAGATTAACACTTACCCGAATACTGTAGGAGCCCCCGTATTATTTTCACGCTACACGACGCCGCGTGTGCTGGTGATGGAAAAGATTGCGGGCAAGCGCCCCGACGAACTCAGCGATCTTTCCCTGGAGGAAAGAAGGCGCATCGCTCATCAGGGAGCGCTTTCCCTATTCCACCAAATCGTGATTGATGGCTTTTTTCACGCAGACCCTCATCCTGGCAACCTGAGAATCCAGGAAGACGGTAAAGTCATATTTCTAGACTGGGGATTAGTCGGTTATCTCACCACCTCCATGCGGTATGCCATGGCCAACCTGGTCGAGGCAACATTGCAGGGAGATGCGGAAATGGTGGCTCACCTGGCGCTTCATCTCTCTCAACATCCACACCGCGTCAACCTGCACGAATTGGAAAAAGCCATACTGGAGGATGTCGATCACTTCTTTGAATTGAACAACAAGGAATGCGACTTCGGGCAGGTCATTCTCGAACTGATGAATATTTTCGGCAAGCATCACGTCGGACTGTCGAGTGACTTTTCACTGGTTGCCAAGTCCGTGCTGTCCATTGAGGAAACTGGCAAACTGCTCGATCCTGACTTCAGTGTCTCCCAGGTCGTCAATCCCTTGATTCGCAAACTGCGCCTGGAGCGCATGAGCCCGGCCAAAGGTTGGCGCTGGATGCGGCTCTCGATCGTTTTCGCCCTTGGAAAAAAGGGCCCTACGAACTT
>CAZYDZ010000009.1:6887-16021 GCA_964646535.1 uncultured Opitutaceae bacterium | reverse complement strand
AAAAAGAACGCCTGCATCCCAGCAACACCCTGCGCTGGATGCGGCTCTGGCTGGCTGGCAACCTGTTTCGATTACAAAGATTTCCCTTGGAAATACAGCGTTTGCTGGGTCGCATCAACGACGGGGAACTCACGGTGAATCTGAAAGTGCGCAACTTTCAGGATTTGCGAAGCACTCTGGATGGAGCCAGCAATCGACTGGCGCTCGCTGTTATCCTGGGATCGATTGTCATCGGCTCTTCCATGATCATCACCACGGGCGTCGAACCGCTGTTGTTCGGCTACCCTGCCATCGGGCTGGTTGGTTATGTTGTTTCTGGACTACTGGGCGCCTGGACCATTATCGACATCATTCGCCACGGTAAACATAAGTAGTCATGCCTGAACTACCCGAAGTCGAAACCACCTGCAGGGGGATTCGCCCTTATTTGAATCGTACAATTGTTACAGACTGGATTGTGCGGGACCCACGCCTGCGCTGGCCTGTGGCAAAAGAACTCGATTTCCTCCCCACGCAAAGCATTCTCGATGTTCAGCGACGGGCCAAATACATTCTGATCCATTTCAACTCAGGAACCGCGCTGGTTCATCTCGGTATGTCAGGCAGCCTGCGTATCACAGATCCAGATACACAGTGGAAGAAGCACGATCACATTGCCCTGACACTCTCCAATGGCAGGCAACTGCGCTATCACGATCCACGCCGTTTCGGTTGCTGGTTGTGGGCGGGCAAACAACCTCTCGAACACCCCCTACTCCACTCTCTCGGCCCTGAGCCCATCGGCGAAGATTTCACAACAGATTACCTGTATCAACGCTGCCGACAGCGCAAGACCCCGATAAAAACACTCATTATGGACGCCTCCACTGTCGTCGGTGTCGGCAACATCTATGCCAGTGAATCACTCTTTTTAGCGAGGATTCATCCACAACGGGAAGCTGGCAGCATTTCCCGCCAACGAATAGACAAACTCAAAAACACCATTCAACAAGTATTGGAATATTCCATCACACAGGGAGGCACCACCCTGCGCGACTTTGTCCGCGAAGACGGCAGTCCTGGTTATTTCAAACAGCAATTGCGCGTCTACGGCAGGGAAAACGAACCGTGTCTGCGGTGCGAGTCTTCCATACAACGTATTATTCTAGGTCAGCGTTCGACGTTCTTCTGTCCACGCTGCCAAAGCTAGTAGAAAAACGACGGGGATAGGTTCCTGCTTACCGATCAAACTTCACGTATGTGGGTGTTTTAAAACTCCTTTCACAGCATGTAGCATGCCGGACATGTTTTTTTGAAACCACGGATTACGCAGATTGGCGCAGATATTTTCGTATTAAAGCCCGATAGACTTTTTCTTCATCTGCGATAATCTGTGGTTTCTCTCTTAACGCACGTCTCAGCTTTTCTTGCCGAGCTGGGTTTTGACGGTCTCGACACCTGGGGCAACCGATTCACCATTGCGGGCGGCCGATTCGTACAATGCCGTCAACAGAGCGATGTTTTTCACACCTTCCTCGGGAGAAACCAGCGTGGAAGATCTTTCTCCGGTACGCAGGAAGTGAACCACGTCGCGCAGGTATGGCGCGTGGCCATGGCCGTATACGTTGGGTACTGCCTGGGAAACATTTTCGCGGATGCCTTCGTCCTCGGGAAGAGGTTCCTGAAATTTCCAGACGTGCAATTCGTTGACGGCAAAGCCATTGATCACAATAGAGCCTTTTTCACCGAGAATGGACAATGACCCTTCCAAGTCTCCAGGGCGCGTCGCCACGGTTGCTTCAAACACACCCAGGGCTCCTGATTTCCCTTGCAGGATAGCGACTCCCGTATCCTCCACTTCAATATCCAGCAAACGCGTGGCGCTGCGACAATTCAAGGCTTCGATATCGCCCAGGAACCACTGCAGCAGATCGAGATGGTGACTGGCCTGCTGGGACATCACACCGCCATCCAACTCCCAGGTGCCATGCCAGTTGTCCTGTTGGTAGTAACGCTGATCGCGCGACCAGCGCACGCGCACGGTCACCGCCACCAGTTTGCCCAAGCGACCTGCCTCCAGCGCACGGCGGGCGGCCTGCACGGGAGGGTTATACCGATTCTGGTAAATCACAAACAACTGTGAACCGCTCTTTTTACAGACCTGCAACATTGCCTCGCAGTCCGCCACCGACAATGCCATCGGCTTTTCGGTCATCAGATGCTTGCCGTAGGCCGCCAGATCAATCACCACACGAGCATGGTAGCCAGTCGGCACACAGACAGACACCACATCCAATTCCGGATGCGCCTTCATCATCGCGTGGTAGTCCGTGTACCATGCCACACCGAGTTCTTCGCCCTTGCTGCGCGCCTTGGCTTCATCGAGGTCGCATACGGCGATAATACGGGCATACTGAGGGATTTTTCCCACTGCCTCAATGTGCTTGTAAGAAATGCGTCCACAACCGACGAGAGCAAAGTTCAGAGGTCTGTTTTCCATTTGTTTCGTATGAATGTTCTAAATGGTGGATAATTCCAGAGCCACCAGCCTGCTGTCAACAAACAGAGCGCAATAATCCCTATTTGTAACAACATCATTTGTGGGGAATCTTTCCCCAATCCACTACCCACCAAAGTCACCAACACCGCTTCAGGCAAAAACCCCAGCAAGGATCCCATCAGGAATTTCCCTGAACGGACCGTACTGATCCCCAGTGCAAGATTCAAAAACACTCCCCCCACGGGAACCTGACGAACGAGAAACACAGACAACACGGTCGGGTTGGCAAACCATTTCTGCAGGCGAGGATGGCGCTGCAGGCGCTGTAGTACCCAGGATCGGGCCAGATAGCGCGCAAAAAGGTAGGTCAGATAGGCGCCAAGCAATGTTCCCAGTTGGGACCAGAGTAATCCCTGAACAAAACCGAATCCCAACCCGCCCACAAAGCAAAACGCCAGGCGCGGAACCCCGATTGCCACCAGAAACGTGGTCATCCCCGTAAAAACCAGCGGCGCAGCCCATCCCCACTCATCAATTCGACTTTTCCCCGCCTGTAAATCACCCAACAGTCGATCCATTTGAGTAAAATGCAGAACCACGGCCACAACCAGAGCCACCAACACAATCACCAGCCCCTTGCGGAACAGTTTTTTCAGCGAAGGCAGTTCCCCGTGAGCAGGCAGTACTTTCTCCTCATCAGGAAAATGTTCGGATTGTTGTTCTGATGATGGCTGGGACACGTCGCAGGAATGACTCGTATCGTTGTACCTCTCTCTCCCTATATCGTCAATCTTACAGACGTTTCCCCGAGATCACCCGTCGTTGATACCAACGCATGGCAAAACAATCGCGAATTCCGCGCCACAGCCGATTGCCAACACCATATTTGGAAACTCCCTTCACACGCGGGCGGTGATTGACCAGCAATTCCACGACCTGATAGCCCTGGGCTCGCAGCAGAGTGGGGAGAAAACGGTGCATACCATTAAAGACGGGGACTTCCTGTACCGCGGAACGGCGGACCACCCGAT
This sequence comes from uncultured Opitutaceae bacterium, assembly GCA_964646535.1. Classification (GTDB taxonomy): domain Bacteria; phylum Verrucomicrobiota; class Verrucomicrobiia; order Opitutales; family UBA2995; genus CAZYDZ01. The sequence goes on along the minus strand of CAZYDZ010000009.1, from coordinate 12,511 downwards.
AGGTGCAGCCTGCGTCAGAAATACGGTCCCCCGTGATGGTGTTGCGAAAGCGGTTTGCCGTGCGCGAAGAGAAACGCTTCACCCAATCGTCCTGCCGAATCCGCCGCACGCCACACACACAGTCGATTTGTGGTGTCAATGCCTCCAGCATGGCAGGAATATCCGCTGGGTCATTCTGTTGATCCGCATCCATCGTAATCACCAGATCTCCCTTGGCAAAACGAAACCCTGTCGCCTGCCCTGCGCTTTCACCTGAATTGATCTTATGGTGAATCACACGAATACGCGAATCCCCTGCTGCCATTTGATCCAACAGACGTGGACTGCTGTCCGTGCTGGCATCATTGATGAACAGGACTTCCCATCCCTTGCCCGTCTTATCCAGATACCCCTGTAACTCTTGCCACAGAGGAGCAAGGTTTTCTTCTTCGTTGAACACGGGAATCACTACCGTGATGTCCAGTTTCCCAGAATGCGATGACGGGACGGGATCAGGCATAAAATTCCTTTATCTTCTGACATACATAGCGCACCTCATCCTCCCGAATCTTCGGAAACACGGGGATCGACAATATGTGATTCACCGCATGCTCTGCCACAGGGAAGTGGCCAGCGCCCTGATTCAAGTGCGCATAAGCGGGCAGCGTATTCAAACTGTGAGGATAATGCAGCCCCGTACTGATGCCCTCCTTCGCCAGATAATCGGCCAACTGATCCCGATCAGGTACTTGAATCACAAAAAGATGGTACACAGCCTCACAATGTTTTGCGGGAACAGGCAACTGCACCGCGTCCACTCCCTTCAATTCCTCCAGATAGATAGTCGCAGCCCGCTGACGGCCCGTGTTCCAATCGTCCAAGTTGCGCAATCCAATACGGAGAATGGCCGCCTTGGTGGTATCCAGACGGCTGTTAATTCCCTCAAACTCATGCCAATATTTGTCGGTACGCCCGTGATTACAGTACATGCGGATACGGCGAATCCATTCGGGATTCTTTGATGCCACCGCTCCCCCGTCACCAAAACCTCCCAGATTCTTGGAAGGGAAAAACGAGAAAACGGCGAGATCACCGAAATTTCCCACCCGAGTACCGCGGTAACCAGCCCCTTGTGCCTGCGAACAATCTTCCACAACACGCAGATCGTGTTCGCGCGCGATTGCCAGGATGGAATCCAGATCCGCAGGATGCCCATACAGGTGTACGGGAATGATCGCTTTGGTACGGGAGGTTACCTTTTTCCTGACTTCGCGAGGGTCCAACTGGTAGGTAATCGGATCAATATCACAGAATACCACCCGGGCCCCACTACGGGTAATCGCCTCGGCTGTGGCAATCGCCGTGTGTACCGTGGTAATCACCTCATCACCCGCGCCAATACCTAACACCCAAAGCGCAACCTCCAGACCAGTGGTCGCATTCCCCACGCCAACCACATGCTGTCCCTCGCCCAGCCAATCAGCGAGATCCTTTTCAAAGGCTTTAACCGCAGGCCCTCCAATAAATTCCGTGCGATCCATAATGCCAGATAACTCCGCAGAGATTTCCGCGCGCAATGGATCGTATTGCCTGGTGAGATCCACAAAAGGAACTTTCATCATAATTCCGTAGTATAAAACAGGAGGGTCTTGCGGGCTGGATTGCCCATTTCAAACAGGTTAGGATCATGAATTCTTCCCTCTTGGTCAACGAGATTCGATCAGGGACACTGGTACATTTTGGAACCACAGATGACGCAGATTTGCGCAGATGAAAAATTCTAAGAGACTCACGCGAAGCCGCGAAGAAATAAGGATGGAATATCTATAAAGGCATTTCTCCAGACTGCAAAAAACGTCTCGCCACAAGAATCCCTCGTATTCCTCATCTGCGATATCTGTGGTTTGTTTATTCCTTCGTGGCTTCGCGTGAGCCTCTTTTCAAAATGTACCAGTATCCCCGTCCACTGCGGGATTGCTTTTTTTGGATTCATCGACCATGGTGGAGAATCCCCGGACGAGACACGCCGTACCCGGTTAAGGCAAAGACGACGTACTTCACTCATTGTTACATTCTATCTGATTATGAATACGTCCTGGATATTATTGTTGATTGCTGGAATTCTGGAAGCCTGCTGGGCGGTCGGGTTAAAATATACGGAAGGGTTTACCCGTCCATTGATTTCCATTGTGGTCGTACTGACGATTATTGCCAGCATGGCCTTGCTCGGGTTGGCCCTGCGGCATTTACCGGTCAGCACAGGCTACGCCGTATGGGTCGCCATCGGCATTGCCGGCAGCACCCTCCTCGGCGCATGGCTGTTCGGAGAAAGCCTGCCACCGATGAAATTGTTTTTTCTGGGCCTGTTGCTGGCTTCAGTAGCAGGATTGAAAATCAGTTCCACTCAATAGTACAAAGCCGTCTGGCCTTATCGGGATAGGGCATTCAGAACGAAACCGTCCTTATTGTCCTTAACTTCCCAGCCTTGTTCCGCCAGCACCCCGCGCAGGCGGTCCGCTTCGGCAAAGTTGCGGCTTTGTTTGGCCTCCCAACGCTGTTGCGCCAGTTGCCGTACATCATCGGGAACCGACTCTTCCTTCGGCTCTTCGGCAAACGTCAATTCCCAACCAAAAGCCCGTACAATACGCCAGAAGCCAAACCAATCCAGTGCGGTCGGTACGGTGACAGTCTCTCCTTCCCATTCCCGCAAAGCGGTATAGAAACGCCCCAGGGCATCCGCGGTATTAAGATCGCGCAGGAGCGATTCCCATGCAGACTGGAAAATACCCCCGTCTGAGGCTGCGTGCCTCGACTCTGCCACAGACTCCTCATAAGAGAGCGGTTTCAATTGCGGGTGCTGCGCCATCTGGCGTGTCACTGCCTTGGCAATGCGTTTCAACGCAGCGTGCGCAGTTTTCAACGAATCAAAGGTGAAATTCAATTGCTGACGATAATGCCCCATCAACAGGACGTAGCGTACCTCATCTGCGGAATACCCTCTTTGTTCCAGATCCGACAATGTGTAGAGATTGCCCTTGCTCTTGCTCATCTTACCACCGTCGACGAGCAAGTGAGTAACATGAAACCAGTGACGGGAAAAGGGTTTGCCAGTAGCCCCCTCGCTCTGAGCGATCTCATTTTCGTGGTGAGGAAAAATCAGATCCACGCCACCCGAGTGCAAATCCAGTGTTTCGCCCAGATACTCCATGCTCATGGCGCTGCACTCAATATGCCAGCCAGGACGGCCCTTCCCCCACGGGCTCTGCCAGTAATTATCTCCGTCTTCCTGCTTCCAGGCCTTCCACAGGGCAAAATCCGCCAGCGAATCCTTCTCGTATTCATCAGACAACTGCGCCTGACCCGCGCCCGCTTTCAGGTTTTCACGGTCCAGGTGGGCCAATTTACCGTATTCAGGAAAGGAATCCACCGAATAATAGACTGAACCATCCTCACTGCGATAGGCGTGTCCTTTTTCGATCAGCTTTTCGATCAGTGTAATCTGCTGGGGAATATGCTCCACCGCGCCAGGCTCCACTGCAGGAGAGAGGATATGCAGTTTCTCACAATCCGCATGATATTTTTCCGTCCAGAAACGGGTGAATTCCGTCAGGGTCTTGCCTTCCGCCTGCGACTGGCGAATTGTCTTGTCATCCACATCCGTCAGATTGCGGACATGCCTGGTCTTTACACCAGTCAATTCCAGGACACGACGAAACAAATCCTGCACCACAAACGTGCGGAAATTGCCGATATGAGCGGGTCCATACACAGTTGGCCCGCAACAGTAGAAACGAAAAGTCTGTCCATCCTCAGGCGCCAGCTCGCGGTCACTCCGGCTAAGAGTATCGTACAATCTGATTCGTTCTGCCAACGGTTTGTCCATAACAGTAAACGGCTATTGGAACATGGATTGGAGGCAGTTGCAAAAAGAAACGGTAAGCCACCGATTTCAACCCATACCCATACTGGCAGGAAAGATTCTACCCATGAAAATGAGATTTGCCCTGCATCCATTCCTTAGACAACCTGAACCTTTTGCTTATGCGTCCAAACGCCTATTCATCCCTGCTGACCACAATCCTGTTCTGTTCGGCCTTTTTATTCACTTCCTGTCAGACGCCCCAGGAGACCCTCCCCTCCACCTGGGCCAATATTGAAGCCCAATGGAAAGACACCCTGGCACAAGATTACAATCCAGGGCAACCCGTTCCCCTGACCTGGGATGATGCCGTCAAACACATGCGGGCCAACAACATCAAACTGCAGCGAGCTCGACTGGACATTCACCGCAGCCAAGACAGTATCCGCCAGATCTACTGGAACCTCGTGCCCCTGCTCAATGTCCAGTTACGTGCCAATACCCGCCTGCAAGACATCTCATCCATCAGTTGGAGCAACCTGTCGTTTGACATCAACTCACTGATCAATGTGCCGGGACTGATCAACATGCAAAGCAATCTGTTTGGCGCCCGCCTCTCCCTTCTGCGGGCGGAACTGGCCCTGCTGCTTGCCGAGCGCGAGCAAACCATGGAGATTTATCGGGTGTTCCGCGACTATCAGACGCTGCAGCAACGCCTTTCCTTTCTTGAGTTTTCCGAACAGCAGGCCAACCTGTGGCGCAATATCGATCCGTTTCAATCCGCACGTCAACGCGAGGAGCTGCGCAAGCTGCGGCGCTCCCTGGAACATCAGTCCGACGAAATCCAGCAATCCCTGCACCGCCTGATCGGTCTCTCCCCACATTGGTGGCAACCACAACCCGAAACCCTGCCACAATGGGATTACCTCCAGCAGCCACTGGTACTGGAGGATATGAAGCAAACAGGCTTTTTACAAAGTCTCCTGCTGGCAACTGAACTGGAAGGAGAAGCCGCACGCATCAAGGGGATCAGCCTGATGTACTGGCCCGATCTCAGCATTTCCATTACAGGGCCTCCCCTGTACCAGGTATCCAACAAACAGGAGAAATTCTGGGATGCGGGCGAAGTCCACGCGTTTGCCACCGTGTTCTGGCAAGTCGACACCCAGGGGCGTATCCGCCGTCATCTGAAACAGGCCGAGATGGAGTCTTCCATTCAACAACAGGAGCTGAAACTGCAGTCCGTGGAACAGGCACGGCGATTGCAGCAGGCGCAACAGCTCTACACGGACTTCACCAAAGAACTAGACAGCCTCAACAAGGATCTGCAATGGCTGCAGGAGTTGTTACAGGCGGGACAGGGTGCAGACCCAGTGCGCAATTTACAGGCTGTGCAGACACTCGCCGATGAAAGAACCCTATTGCAACAGAGGATCGACGAAATCGTCACTCTGTTCTGGTTTGTAGACGAACGCCGCTGGACATTTGACTCCTCCTATTATCTGCCAGAACCGACCACCGCCACCAATGAACGTTAATTCCATATTCATTCCCCTTTTGTTCCTGGGCATTGTTCTTACATCCGCATGCACTGGCAAATCTTCTCCCCTCGAACGGGACAGTTCAAAACGTCTCTCTCCCCCGTCACTCGAAGAACTCCCCCAGTCTGATCAGATTTTGTTGGCCACCCTGCAGGTCAAGCTGGAGCCGAATCGGACGGTGACCATGCGCGCGCCCTCGCCAGGCAGACTGCAACTCCACTTGCAACAGCCGACAGGTCCAATTG
>CAZYDZ010000009.1:0-6877 GCA_964646535.1 uncultured Opitutaceae bacterium | reverse complement strand
CATGGAACAGGAAGCGCTGGCAGCAAAAGCCCGGGCGCTGGATTTATGGAAACAGCAACTGGAGACCCGACAGGAGATGGAGACTCAACTCGACCTTCCCCTGCAGCGTTTGCAAACCCAAAAACAACTGGATGAAGTAAAGCGCACTCTCAAGGTGTGGGAAATGTACCAACAGGATTCCGAGCGCGGCAGACGCACCATGGAGTTGCTGGGAATTGATCCAGGCAGCGGTAATCCCGCTGAAATGGAACGCCTGAAGTGGGAGGCCGAACTACTGGAAACCCAATTGCGCTATCTGCAATCGGAGCGTCCTGTATCCGACCTCGAACTACAATCCCGCCGTGTCGAGTGGGAACAGAGGCGCCTCGAATTCCTAAAAAAGCAGTCACTGGCACGCATGACCGCACCCTTCAGCGGGGAACTTCGCCTACTGGTGCGCCCACAGGAAAATCGGCAGGAGGTATGGGTACAATCAGGGGAGGAAATTGCCGTACTGAGAGATTTGTCACATGCCGTTCTGCGCCTGAAGCCAGACGATTTCCCATGGTCCAGCGCCCATTTTCCCGATCTCCTGTTAAAAGTCCATATTCCAGGTTACCCCGAAATTCAGGCGCTTCCAGTCAGAGAAGAAATAGAAACCTCTTCCTCCAAACAAGAACGTGTCTGGGTGTTCGAACTGGAAACCAAGGAACAAGATACGATTTCCCTTTTGCCAATCGGGTCCCCTGTTTCCGTACGCCTGATCCAGACCCTGCCAATCGTCGCCACGCTGATTTCCAAAAGCACACTGATTTCACAGCCCAACGCCAAGGGAGAGCACTGGGGAGCCCTCCTGCAAAGCGTATATCCAGAGACCACCCTGCTTGCAGTAGGTCAAACGGAACTCGCCATAGAACACGCACCGTGAAGCACTCTGGCACACACATTCTGGAATGCCGTCAATTGGGGTTCCGCTATCAGTCGAATCGAGATTGGGCGCTGCGCGATTTCTCACATGTGTTCCACCATGGCATTCACTTGCTGATGGGCTTCTCAGGCTGCGGCAAATCCACCCTGTTGCGTTTGCTGGCACGCTTTCTCGAACCCCAGGAAGGGATGGTACTCGATCCTGCCGCCGAGGGATTTACGCGCACGCGCTACCATCGCGAGCGCATTGGCTTTGTTTTCCAGCAATTGAATTTGCTGCCCAGGGCCAGCCTCTGGCGCAATCTGGAACTCGCTGCTTCCCTCTCTGGAAAGTCTTCCCAAGAGATCGCCGAATCCGCCAATACCTGGCTCGCGCGGTTGGGATTGGATGCATACCGACATCGGCTGCCAATCACTCTGTCCGGGGGACAACAGCAGCGCGCCGCACTGGCTCGCGCTCTAATCAAGACTCCCCCCATCCTGCTGCTGGACGAACCGACCTCCGGTCTGGATGATGCCAACACCCGCCTGCTGGTCTCCGCACTGGCCGAATACCGCAATCAAGGGCATATTCTGATCATTGCCACGCATGATCAACGCCTCCTTCAATGTACCGATGAAATCATCGATTTTAACCGCTTCCTACCTGTGGAAAGACATTTGGTCGGGTTGGTTTGAACGCCCGGGGAGCTTTCTGTCCAAAGCGCTGGTCTCCCTCATACTGGGGGGGCTGGCCGCGGTGCTTCTTATTGCCTTTTACCTACAGGCAAAGGATCTACAACAGAGAATGGAACGCTTCGGTATAAACAGCATCGTCATTGCAGAAACCATCTCTGTCCACCACCCTCGCTACCATCAGCCAGTCTCCGTGGATCCATTGCTGGCTCCCCTGAGGATCAGGGGAACACTGCACGTACTGCACCAACAGTTGATCCCCATCACAGGTCCATCCATGGAACGCCTGTCCCTGTGGGTACTGCCTGAAACAGACTTTTTCCAACAGTATAACTGGTCGCTCCCCAACAACAGTTCGCCCGCGCTGCTCATTTCCCAGCGCTATCCTGAAGGCAGCTACATCCCTCTTGTCATCGAGGGAGTTGAGGTGACTGCCCGCACTCTGCACTCACTTCCTCTTCTGCAATCCCTGCCAGACGGTGATAAGCTGCTCCTTCCCGACGGCATCCTCCCGCGCAGGCACGGCCAGGTTTATCAGGAATATCACCTCTACAGGATGCGCGAAAGCAGCTCCCGACACACGCGGGATCAAATTCAGTGGCTTACTGCGCTATACCAGACGGAACAACGCAACCATGTGCTGCTCAATAGCGCTCTCGACCTGCAGGTGCAACTGGAAGAACTGCAACAAATACAAACTCTCTGGAAGGCGTTTCTAGCGCTGTTGCTGGGTATTGTTCTGGCATTGATTCTCGGTTCCCTCTCCTTTCTGGAATACCAGCAGAACCAGTACGTCAATGCCTTGCTGCGCAGCTTCGGCGCCACATCAGGAGCCATTTTCCTGCGTTTCCTGACCGAGGCGCTACTGATCGTCAATGGAGCCCTCGTGCTGAGTATTGCCCTGGTGCGCGTTTTGCATCCTGTTATCTTTGGCACGCTACAGTTCCCCCCTTCCATCCTGTTTGCAGATATCGCGAACGCCTATATCTCTCACGAAATTTTTGTACTTTTTTTATGGGCAAATGGTGGAGCTTTTCTTAGTATTATGCCTATTGGTTGGATGCTTCGGAAGCCTGTCGGTTACGTACTCAGTTAAGACCCATGTTCAAACCTCGTCTGCCAGAGCATGTTCCAGGCCCCTTTGATCCTGAGGAACCTGCGCCCATCCAGTGGGATTTTAATATCAAACAATTTGTTCTCGCGGGGGCATTTGGGTTGGTACAGCTTGTTTGGCTTCTGATGCTGACCATTTTCTGCCTGCAACTGCTATTTCCCAGCATCCAGCAGTTGTTGCTACCCTCGACATCCGGTACGGACGTACACGTATTGATGAAGTGGCTCAACTCCAATCAGGAAATGGCCGTACTATCTTTCTCCGTTCAGGAAAATGGCCGTTTTACTTATGCGGAACTGCGCCATTACGAAGATGTCAGGACCTACCTCCTGTGGATCAAATTACTTATCCCGCCGATGACATTTGCATGGGGAATCCTGGCGTTATCGATTTACAACTTCACCCCTGTGCGCCTGGTCAGGCTACAGGTTCTGTTTACCCGCACCTGGATTTTCCTACTACTGGTTCTCGCCGTATGGGGAATTTTCTACTGGGACAGCCTGTTCAGCCTGTTGCACCAGCCTTTCTTCGGGGAAGACTCCTGGCGTTTTCCCTCTGACAGTTACTCCCTGCGCCTCTTTCCCGAATGGCTTTGGTGCGTTGTGGGAATTCTGGCCGCGCTACTGCCACTCCTGTTCACAGGCGTCCTGTATTATTTCTGCTCTCGGCAGACTTCTCCCAACGCCTACCTCCACCACAACAACGGTAACCACCACTAGAGCGCTTTTGGTATCGCTCAGGAACGCGATGGATAGCCGTACTCGTCCAGCTTTTTTAATGCCGTGGACCATGGACTCAACGGCGGACATTCCACAGCATAATCCGACCACTCTACCGAGGCCAGACGCATTGCAAGCCCAGGGAGCAGCGGACGCTCCTCTTCCTTGCTGACATACTGTTTCTTCAGCCTGGAGAGGAACAATTGTCCAACGCGACCCATGCGCGTTTCTCCCACGATTCGCAATCGAGATTCCCATGCGTGAATCCGCACCTGAAACAAGCGCGGGTAATGTGTGGTCGCACGCCACAGGCTGAGTTTTCCCCAGCGCTTGAGACGGCGGAAGGCAGTCACGCTCTTTTTCCCATGACGGTGTGTTACCCGCACCTCGTCCTCCTTGACCTGAATTGGCAGGTCCACCTCAAAATCATCCACGGGAATTCCTCCATCCGTGGCCAAAAATTCATATTGAAACAGGAACTGTTCCGAACCAAACGAGTTGCGCAATGAATCCAGCACCCCTCCCGCACTCGCCAACAACACAGGCCCGTGGATCTCAGGATCCAATGGGTAAACCGATTTCACCGCGGACAATCCCGTTTGAACAATTTCAGGCTTCCCCTGACGAAATTGCAAATCCCACGCTTCGGTCAGTGAAGGAATGGAGGGCATACGCGCATCAGGGGCCACCATACACGCCGCAGGCTTGAACAGCATGAGCCACCCCTCGCCACTGGCAAGCACGGGTAAACGCCAGTTCTCTTCTCCCAGTAAAGGAGCAGGAAAACCGATCTTGTCGCTTTCTTCAGGGAAATGCTTGAACCAGGATTTCATCGGGTCAGGCTGCCCAGCGAATCAAGTATTCCATCCGCTGGCAAATAAAAAGCCCCCATACCCGAAGGTGATGGGGGCTTGGGATGGGAGGAGGAAATTCTAATTTATACCAGCAACAACTTGGAACAATGTGCTTTCTGGCGGCTGGCACGATTCGCATGAATCGCATTGCTCTTGGCAGCCTTGTCCAAGGCCGATACATACTCTTTGGCCGCTACCTTGGCGCTCTCGGTATCCCCGCTGGCTTCTGCCGAGGCCAGCTTCTTAGCCAATGTTTTCAAACGGCTGCGTACACGCAGATTGCGCTCAGCGCGGCGCTCCGTACGACGAATATCTTTCTGTGATGACTTGAGATTGGCCATAAAAAGTGGTTACTGAACAGGAAATCGCCATTGAGGTCAAGATATTTTTTGAGTGTCCTGACTTGTTTATCGTTCAATGAAAAGGTTTATCGCCGGCATAATTTATATAAAAAAAATATTGCAGAGGTACTGAAAAAAATCCCAAATACGCCCCATACCCATTGGTATTGCCTTTGATTTTGTTCTTTTTTGACTCTTCTGGCGCTATTCCCATCTGGTGCTCAGAGCCAAACAAACACAACAAACAAAATCATGAACAAAATCCTAGGCATCGTGCTGGGGCTCTCCACCATGGGATCCCTGGCCTTCTCTCAAACTACCGCCACTTCGGCTGTCGAAGCTCCCGTGGCTGACGCGCTCACCGTAGACGCGTCTTTCGGATACGAATCCCAGTTCTTCTTTCGTGGATGGACTGTCGCTAAAGACTCCCTACAGACAGACCTCTCCCTGTCTTACCAGAACTATAGCCTGGGGGTGTGGAATCACGCACCACTGCGCTCCAGCCAGAGCAGCACCTCCGAGTTCGACTTCTACGGCAGTGCGGATCTGCAGTTGACTGACAGTATCACGGGCGCTGCGGGCTTTACCGTTTACTACTTCCCGAGTGTGAGCGGCAAAGGCGTGGACACGGTGACGTTCGAGCCAAATCTGAAGTTCACATTCGACCTGTCCGAAGAGATCCATATCTCTCCCTCAGTAATGATTGCGTATGACACGGAGCTGAAAAACTGGACGTTTGAAGCCACCGCAGACTACAGCTTCGGACTTGCTGAAGCTCTCGATCTGGAATTGGGTGCGGGGGTAGGTCTCGTTACCGTACACAAAGGCAAAAACTACGCTTACGGTCTCCTGAGCGCCGACGTTGTCTACTCCGTTAAAGAGCCGATTCAACTCTACGTCGGTGCACGAGGCGGATTCAACTCTCTCGGTAAAGCCGAACGCGGCAGCCAGAAGTCCACTGAGTTCTGGTTCGGCGCAGGCATACGCGCCTCTTTCTAACCAATCATAAACTTAGCTTGTCGGCCCCTTCTCCTCGCGAGAAGGGGCGTTTTTATTGTAGGAGCGGCTTTACACCTGCGACTGGCGTCCACACCACGTTTGAGTAGCGGCGTAAAGCCGCTCCTACATTACTCTTCGTGCGTTATTCGTGTCGCAAGGCCTCTATCGGATCCAGTCTGGCAGCGCGTCTGGCCGGGGCGAATCCGAACACAATTCCCACTGCTGCGGAAAAGCAAAAGGCAACCAGATTAATCTCCACATTAAAATGAAAAGGAACCCCGATCAGATTCGACAATCCCCAACAGGAGCCCAACGCCAGAATAATCCCCATCAGCCCGCCAATACAGGAGAGTGTCACAGCTTCCACCAGAAACTGCAACAGCACCTCGCGTGAACGCGCGCCTATTGCCAGGCGGATTCCGATCTCGCGCGTCCGTTCCGTGACCGATACCAGCATGATATTCATAATGCCGATTCCCCCTACCAACAGGCTGACTCCCGCGACTGCCGCCAGCAGGGAAGTCATCACCTGTGTGGAGGAACTCATGGCATCCGCAATCTGACGCGTGTCCATCACCGAAAAATTATTATCCTGATTGGCCCTTAAATTACGACGCGCCCTCATCAGTACCTCAATTTCTCCGATCAACGCGTCACTATCCACCCCATCCATCGCCGAAATATTGATTTGTGAAACATCGCGTGCGGAGGTGCGCCCCACCAATCGCCGCTGGAGCGTACTGAGCGGAACCACAATGGTATTATCCTGATCTCCGATACTAGCCTGCCCCTTGGCCGCCAACACACCAATCACTTCGCAGGACGACTTGCCAATGCGTATTTTGGCGCCAATCGGATCTTCATCGCCAAACAATTCCTTGCGCACAGTTTCCCCGATCACACAAACGGCATAGGCGCCCTGCACATCCACCTCGGTAAAAAAGCGCCCGTTGGCAAGGCTCCAGCGATTAACTTGAAAATACTCCGGCGTCGTTCCCACAATGGGTGTCATGCGGGCTTTCTGCATATAAATCGTACTCATGCCCGCATTGCGAACTGGCGCCACCCCCGCAACCCCTGGAATTTCCTCGGCAATGGACTGGGCATCTGCCTCGGTAAAAAGAGGCACACCTGCAAACGATGCACGCGGTCCGAACCCCGTGCCAGGACGGAGCACCAGCAGATTACTGCCGAGGCTGGATATTTGTGACTTGATCGCCTCCGTGGTCCCTTCACCCAGAGTCACCATGGTAATCACTGCAGTCACCC
>CAZYDZ010000008.1:20540-21645 GCA_964646535.1 uncultured Opitutaceae bacterium | reverse complement strand
AAATTGCTTGATAAACAGAAAGAGGGGAAGAAACGAATGAAACAGATTGGCAAGGTTTCCATTCCGCAGGAGGCTTTCATTCAGGTTTTGAAATCCACACCCTCTGCCTGATCGTTAAATTATATTTATGTCTGCTTCTCCTTCAGCCAGATCTCTTCGCCGTCAATCACACGATCTGTTGCGCCATGCCAAACGTGTCTGGAATTATCGCAGGGATGAATTGGGGGAAGAGGCACGGGTTCGGCTGCAGCAGTGCCTGACCACGCTAAAGCGCTATGCGCGCGATAAATCAGTTGCTGCCCGTGAAGCGGAAAAGTATCTGACGGAGACAGAGGCTTTCCTGCGATCTATCGGTAAACATTATTATCCGCGCAGCGGACTGGTGGAGAATATCGAGATGCTGTTGATTGCGACTATCGTCGCAATCGGTATCCGCACCTATATCATCCAGCCGTTTCAGATACCGACCAACTCAATGTATCCGACCTATAACGGGATGACTTATGAGGTTTACCAGGGGGAAGAAAAGCCCGGTATGCTGGAAAGGGCGTTTCATATAATAGATCGGGCCGCTGGATACCATGAACTAATAGCTCCCGCAAGCGGGGAATTAAAGATTCCTGTCAGCATCATGAAAATGCATCGGAATATCGAAATTCCCGTGTTGCGCCACCAATGGGTGCCGTCAAGGAGAATGCTGGTATTGCCAACCCAGGCGATGGAGTACACGTTCTTGGTCGGCAATAGCCCTGTAAATGTCATCGTGCCCATGGATTTCGATTTTCAGGGAGTGCTGAGCGAAGGATTGTTTCAATCCAATGGCGGTTCTCTGACTCAGGTGATCATGGAGGCTGGAGACGGCCATATCGAGCAGATTGGCGGTCAATACTGGTGGAATACGGGCAAGCATTTCAAAACAGGTGAGCCCATCCTCAAATTCAGCATCTTTGCGGGTGACGCCTTGTTTGTTGATCGTTTTTCCTACCATTTTGTCCGTCCTCAAGTCGGAGATCCCATTGTATTTCGTACAGGCAAAATCAAGAAACTCCAGGATTCGGGAGAAAGTGATAAGTATTACATTAAACGCATGGCTGGAGAGCCAGGC
>CAZYDZ010000008.1:0-20530 GCA_964646535.1 uncultured Opitutaceae bacterium | reverse complement strand
AGTTGTGGCGCAATGGACACCCAGCCGATGCCAACCCGGCTTTTGTTCGCAATAACGAGGCTGCTGCCACGGGACATCCAATTGATCGCTACCGTGGATATACCAATCGGGGTATCCTCGCAGAGGATACTGCATACACGGTACCCGAGGATCATGTGATTGGGCTCGGAGACAATTCACACAATAGTAGCGACTCAAGGGATTTCGGTCCCATACCCAGAGATCAGGTCATCGGACGTGCCTTGTTCCGTTATTATCCGTTCAGCCGCTGGAATTTTCCAGATTAACCCGTATTTCGCACAATATACATTATGTCTAATTTATATATAGAGGGAAAAATGCCTCTGTATGGAGCTGCCAGGCGGTATCCCCCTTTGCGCAGATGGCTGATTGGGACATGGTGGATGTGTGTGGGACTCCTGTTGGTTTCCTGTGGTGGTTCCCCTGTGGAGCCTGTTGTTCGCAACCAGTATTCACTGCCTGAGGATGTCGAGATTGATACCAGCCCTATTGGGCAGTTCGGTGGATTGTTCATTGAAGCGGATGCCGGTGAACCGAAGACCTTCAATCCTTTGTTATCGGAAGACGCAGGTTCCAGTTCTGCCATCGCCATGCTGAGTTCAGGCCTCACCTCCTGGAATCCACTGAGGATGGAAGTCGAACCAGGCCTGGCTAAAAGCTGGGAAATTGGAGAAGACAGTAAAAATTTCATTTTTCACCTGCGCCGCGGTGTTCACTGGAGTGACGGAGTCCCATTTACGGCAGACGACGTCATTTTCAGTTTTCAGGCGATTTACGACCCGCGCTATCCGAATCGAACAGCCTACGACCTCTCCATGGATGGAGAGCCATTCAAGGTCGAAAAGATTGATGACTACACGATCCGCATAGAGACTGCGGATATTTTTGCGCCCTTTCTCGAAAAAATGGGTGGGCTGCCTCTCTTGCCGAAGCATCGCCTGTGGCAGTCCTATGAAGACGGCAATCTCCAGTACGAATGGGGAGTCAACACTGCCATTGATGATCCGCAAAGTCTGATCAGTCTGGGTATGTGGATACTGGTCTCCTACCGTCCTGGCGAGCGCATGTTATTCGCGCCCAATCCACACTACTATCGGGCTAACGAAGAGCGTCAGCGCTTACCCTATATCAATCATTACATCCGTACCTTTACGGCTGGCAGCCATGCCGCGGTACTCGCCTTTGCCCGTGGCCAGACGGATGTGCAAGGGATCCCCCCCGACAATCTCGGCTGGGTGGAGAAATATGCGGATGTATATGATTTCACCATTTACGATCGCGGTCCCAGCACAGCCACTAATTTTGTCTGGTTTAACATGAATCCAGGTGTGAATGCGGAAGGAAGACCATTTGTGGACCCTGTGAAACGCGAATGGTTTGAGGATGTCCGTTTTCGTCAGGCCGTGTCTTATGCGATCAATCGTGAATCCATTGTGCGCGGAGTGCTGTTTGGCATGGGGGCTCCGTTGTGGGGACCTGAAAGCCCTGCCAATAAGCGCTGGTACAATCCCGATGTTCAAACCTACCCTTTCGATCCCGAACAGTCGCGTGAATTGTTACGTGAAGCAGGATTCCGCTGGAATAATAATAAACAACTGCTTGATGCACACGGCAATCAGGTGCAGTTCACCCTGATTACCAACGAGGAGAACCCAACACGGCGTCAGATGGCTTCCATCTTTGTGCAGAATATGGAGGATATCGGTATTGAGGTTACTCTGCGCTTTCTCGACTTCAATACCCTGGTTGGACGCATTGCCAACTCTTTTAATTACGAAGCCTGCATGCTGGGGCTGACAGGCGGTGGTGATCCATCAGGTGGTATGTCGGTGTTTCACAGCCGTGGACGTTTGCACCAGTGGCACCCTGCTCAGGAAAAGCCGCATCGTGAATGGGAAGCCGAAATTGACCGACTGATGATCGCCCAACTGAAGACACTGGATGTCGAGGAACGCCGCGGACACTGGTTCGAGGTACAGCGCATCATGAGCGAGCAAGTCCCTTATATTTATCTGGTAACTCCCAACACCTATGTCGGGATTAAGAACCGCTGGAAGAATCTGGACTTGCCATCACTCGGCAGTCCGATCTGGAATCTGGATACACTTTGGAGCCTTGCTCCCTGATGTTTGCGTATGGGCCATCTGATCATTAGGAGATTGTTTAGTCTGATCCCGATTGTGCTCGGGGTGACGTTCATGGCTCTATTGCTGATTCATTTTACGGAGGGGGATTTTCTCGCCGCACAAAAACTGCAACCTGAGGTTAGCGAAGAAATGATTCAGCGACAGCGGGAACAGTTTGGACTCGATCAGCCTCTCTACATTCAGTATGGACAGTGGCTGAAGTCACTGTTCCCGTTAAAGTGGAACAGTGAGGCAGAGGGCTTCTGGAACAAACTGGAATTTCGTATCGAACTGGGCTACTCCTTCGCCTACAGAATGGATGTCATTGACATCATTGCCTCGCGTCTGCCCGCCACTATCACGCTTTCGCTCACCTCCCTGTTCATTGCCTGGGTGATCGCAATACCACTGGGGGTGCTCGCAGCCATCTACAAGGATTCTATTTTCGACAGGATCAGCGCCATACTCTCCTATGTCAGCCTGTCTGTTCCCGATTTCTTTCTCGCCTTGCTCGCCCTCTATTTTGCATCGGCTACAGGATGGTTCCCCGTCGGCGGCCGCACTTCCGTCGGTCACGAGTTTCTTTCCTCGTGGGGCAAATTCTGGGATATCGCGCATCATATGATTCTGCCTGCCTTAATTCTGGGGACTGGCGGCGTGGCCGGGCTGATGAGAATCATGCGTGCGAATTTCCTCGATGTAATTCGTTCAGAATATGTGATGACTGCCCGCGCCAAGGGCGTCCCCGAGGGATGGGTGATGTTTCGGCATGTATTCCGCAATGCGGTCAACCCGCTCATCAGCATGCTCGGTTTCGCCTTTTCCTCTCTACTCGGCGGCGCTTTGATTGTCGAGAGCGTGATGGCCTATCCAGGACTGGGCAACCTGATGTACCAGGCTATTTTGTCGCAAGATCAGTTCGTGGTGATGGGAGCGCTGGTCATCAGTTGCGTGATGCTGGTCATTGGTAACTTATTGGCGGACATCGGGCTGGCCGTCGCAGATCCGCGTATTCGTACTCATGGATAAAGGACAAACAGAGTCAACCGTTCAGGCAAAGACTGTTGTGCCAAACAGCGGTCATCGTCCTTCTCTGTGGCGTAAAATCCGCCGCCGGCCACTGGCCATTATCACCCTTTCCGTTTTACTCGTCCTCTATCTGATTGCCCTCTTCGCTCCGTTTTTGGCACCCAACTCCCCTGTGCGGCAAAATCTGGACCGTACTTTTCAGCCTCCTGTGTTGCCGACATGGCACAATGGTTCACTGCAAGTGCCTGTCTATCACATGACAGACATGAACACTGTAAGCTATGAACAGGTTCCCGATAAATATCAGAGGCTGCGCTGGTTTGTACGCGGACACGAATACAAATTATTCTGGCTGATTCCCACCAACATTCACTTGTTCGGGGTCGAAGGAAATCAACCGTATTATCTGCTTGGCAGCGATGACGTTGGCCGCTGCGTATTTTCGCGCCTGCTGTATGGCTCCCAGATATCACTCAGTATCGGGATACTCGGTATCAGTATTACCATGACCATCGGATTTCTGTATGGAGCATTTTCAGGCTACTTCGGGGGGCTTTCAGACAGCATTATGATGCGTTTCATTGAGTTCCTGATGTCTGTTCCCACCCTGTATCTGTTGCTGGCTTTGCGCTCCGCACTGGTGGATCATTTCTCGTCGGATCAGATGTTCCTGATGGTCACACTGATCCTCTCCTTCCTCGGTTGGATGGGTACTGCGCGCATTATTCGCGGCATGACATTATCCGTACGCCAGCGTTCGTATGTGCTGGCTAGCGAGACGATGGGGCAAAGCGTATTTCGAATTCTGCGTTTGCACATACTGCCCAACGTATTCAGCTACCTGCTGGTAGCCGCAACCCTCAGCGTGCCAGGTTATATCCTTGGCGAAGCGGCATTGAGTTTTCTCGGTCTGGGAATTACAGATCCCTCTGTGTCGTGGGGGCAGATGCTGGCACAGGCACAGAATCCTAAAGTGTTCGCCTTCAACTTCTGGTGGGTATTAACTCCTGGAGTGGCTATCTTTATCACGGTTATGGCTTATAATATCCTGGGAGACGTGCTGCGCGATCTGGTTGATCCCAAAATACGCCTATGACTTTCATGAGTACCGCAACCTCAGCTCCACTACTTGACGTGCGTAACCTGCGTGTTGAATTTCAACGCAAGGGGGAATCGCCTTTGCAGGCAGTCAAGGGAATCTCCTGGCAGATGCAGGCTGGAGAAACCGTTGCCGTCGTGGGAGAAAGCGGCAGCGGTAAAAGTATCAGCGCCCTATCCTTGACCCGTTTGCTCCCTCCCCCACCCGTCTGCCAGGCCAGCGGGCAGATTTTATACCAGGGAGTGGATTTGTTGGCGTTGAAGGAACGCGAACTGCGCACCCGTAGAGGACGGGAGATCGCCTATATTTTTCAGGAGCCAGCCACTTCCCTGAATCCCGTCTTTACCGTAGGCTACCAGATTGAAGAAGCGATTCGCCTGCACTTTCCACAGATACGGGATCGCCAGGCGCGTGTCATTGAGCTGTTGAACCAAGTCGGTATTGTCAATCCTGAGCAGCGTTTTCGTGATTACCCACACCAGCTCAGTGGTGGTATGCAACAGCGGGTAATGATTGCCATGGCGCTCGCCTGCCAGCCTAAAATTCTCGTGGCAGATGAGCCGACGACAGCGCTTGATGTTACGATTCAGGCGCAGATTCTCGAACTCATCCACCGTGTGCAGCGAGAACATCAGATGGGGGTGTTGCTGATCACCCATAATTTCGGTATAGTCAGCGACTTTGCCAAACGGGTCATCGTCATGTTTCGCGGGGAAATTGTCGAGATGGGGGAAACCCGCAAAGTATTGGATCATCCACGGCACCCCTATACTCAGGCATTGATTCGTTGCATCCCCAAGCTGGGAAGCCAACTCAAACGTCTCCCCACCATTTCCTACGAAGAAATTGAACGCCATCCTGCGATGGACCTTCCCTACGTCCATGACTGATCTATCAACAACCACTTCCTCCCAACCTCTCGTACGGGTCTCCGATCTGTACGTTCATTTTCCTATACGCTCTGGTTTATTACGGCGCAAGACGGGCGAAGTACGCGCGGTGGATGGTGTTTCCTTTGAAATTCCGCACGGTAAAACCGTTGGTCTGGTCGGAGAAAGCGGCAGTGGCAAAACCACGGTGGGAAGATCGTTGATTCACCTATTGCAACCGACATCTGGGAAAATCTTCTATGCAGGCAATGAAATCTCCTCTTTGGGATCTTCCGGATTTTTTGCCTATCGGAAAAAAATCCAGATGGTATTTCAGGATCCATTTAATTCCTTGAATCCACGCATGACCATTCAGCGGATTCTGCAGGAGCCGCTGAATATCCATTTTCGCCATTATACGATACAGCAGAAACGCAGCCGCGTGCTCGAATTACTGAATCTGGTCGGACTCCCCACGGACTCCATTTCCCGCTACCCACACGAATTCAGCGGAGGGCAGCGTCAGCGCATCGGCATTGCCAGGGCGCTCGCCGTGGAACCTGAATTCCTGATTCTGGATGAACCTGTCAGCGCTTTGGACGTATCTGTACAGGCACAGATTGTAAACCTGTTGATGGATTTACAGGATAACCTCGGCCTCACCTATCTGTTTATTGCTCACGATCTTGCCGTGGTGGAACAGATCAGCGAGCGGGTGTTGATCATGAATCGGGGTAAAATCGTTGAACAGGGTCCCGTACGGGAAGTCTATCAGAATCCAAAAAACGAATACACAAAGAACCTGTTGGCAGCAGTGCCTACACTGTAATCTATATCCTATACTCGTCTTGACGAAAGGCTTCCGTGGCCTATCTCTTCCATAGTGATACCTGATGTTTTACAACTGATTCCGAATATCGGCGACTTGTCACACTACGGTTTCGCCGTCCTGAATCAGTTTCAGTATCTCTCCTGCCAATATGTCTCCCGCGGCAGACTCCATTTTACTGGATATGCACCAGGTACTCTCGTGACCACCGATACGCGCGAATGATTCACGATTGGGAATGTATCCCAGCCAACCATTGGCCAATGTCACTACGAATGTGTTTCGGAAGGGACTCTGTTCCTTTATACGCAAACCGTCTTGTGCAAAGTATTCAGCGGGTATTGCCCCTAATACCGTATCGCCTATTTTGAATACCTGCAGTTCTGCATTCTCATGATCGCTTTGCGCGTGCATGGCCTTGAGCTTGTCCAGAGACCAGGAATACCATCCTCTTTGTATTAATGCAGGGAATACATTATAGGTCTGAAGATTGTTGAGGTTGTGTTCAAGACCCTCAATTTCCCGATAACGAATTTTTACCGTTGAGGAGGATGCGCTCACCCGTGCATCAGTGTGAAAATCCAATCTGTTGATTACCCGCATGACATTCTCGGCCAGACAGCTCCCCACACTCTCCTTATCCTGCTTATGAGTCGGATCGGCATAGTTGTTGTGGATGACATTACCACAGGATCCATTCAGGAACAGAGTGACCACATGCTCTCCATAAGCTTGCCGTATCCGATCACAGAGCGCCCCTGGAAAACCTGCGGACAATCCCTCTCCCATCAGGTGCGTTGGATGGCAGGCAAAGTTCACCAGAATACCGACTATTTTCTGATTATTATCCCGTACACACAGCACTCCTACTTCAGGGTCAATGATGGCTTCAGCGAACAGAACATCATTGTCCACGATGTTAAAGGATGGCTGTGAGATTACAGTACCGTTCCGCAGGACAAAACGACGGTTAAAGGAAATACGGCTCTCGTGGCAGGAGTCTGTCCCGATTTCCACGGGAACCATGCATGATTGCGCCTCTGTTATCGCCTGAGCCCCCCACTCCACTAACATTTCCAGATAGGCATTATCCTTGGCAGACCACGGCCGTTCCACCACCGCAGGACAGGCATGGTTATGCGTGGCACACACCATGATCGCCTGTGCGGGAATCCCACACTGCGCACTTACACGTTCGCGAATCTTTGCCACATATTCGCGCTCAATAATTACGATATCCAGCGACAACAGTGCGATTGTTCCCCCTGTTCCTTGAAAGACGGCCGCGCGGGCATACAATGGGTCATATACCTTTTCGGTTACATTCCAGTAGGTCTTGGCAGGTAAGGTTCTGGGGGTAATATCAATCTGCGCAAAGCCAGCCTGTAATACGGAACTATTTTGCCGCAATGAATGATTCATGATTTCATGCTGTAAAATCTGTTTCTTATGAATCAAGTATAATCGCAGGACTGGGTATTGGTATAGTGCAGCAATAAAGCCTCTCCTACAGGGCAAGTCCTATCCATTAAATTCTTCGCCGCTTCGCGTGAAAAAAATTTCCGTAGAATACTCTTGTCTCCAATATTATCTGCCTGGTATCTTGCAAATAATTCGGATAAGTACACGTGATCGCGTATCTTGATCCGAAGGAGGAATAAAGAAAAGGGAGGAAGGAGAATATGCTTTCAAAGGTCGTTTCTGCGTCTTTGCAGGGAATCAAGGCATTGCCGGTCGAGGTGGAAGTCAATTCGGGAGAATCGGGAGATCCCCGTTTAATCCTGGTGGGGCTGCCTGATACAGCAGTCAAGGAGTCACAGGATCGTGTCAGTTCGGCAATGATGAATTCGGGGTTTCACATGAACCGCACACGTACGACCATCAATCTGGCTCCAGGCAACATTCGCAAGGAGGGCCCCGTCTACGATCTGCCGATCGCGATGGGGATGCTGATGGCTACGGGACAATTGGCATCGGGATGGGAACGTGAGTTTCTGGTAATTGGTGAGCTGGCTCTATCAGGGAAATTGCGTGCCATTCGTGGAGGGTTGGCCTACGCCTTGCTGGCAAGGGATCTCGGCATGAAGGGGGTTTTACTACCCGCGGCCAATGCTGAGGAAGCTGCTTTGGTCGAAGGAATTGAAGTCTATGCAATCCATTCACTGTCGGAGGGTATTCAATTTATTTGCGGCGAAAAGCAGCTCTCTCCATGCAGACCCAAACCATTTGCTGAAAGCCGTCAGGCAGACTCATCCCTGCCTGATTTTACTGAAGTCAAGGGACAGTATGCCGTTCGAAGAGCCGTGGAAGTGGCTGTGGCAGGTGGGCATAATTTATTGATGATCGGACCTCCTGGCAGCGGTAAATCGATGATTGCCAAGCGCATTACCGGAATACTTCCCCTTCCCGACTATCAGGAATACCTGGACATTCTCTGTATTCAATCCGCATCGGGAAAAGTCGGACTGCATAAGCAGAATTTCCCGCAACGCCCCTTTCGCAGTCCACACCATACGATCAGTGATGCGGGACTTCTCGGTGGCGGTAGTATTCCAACACCTGGAGAAATTTCACTTGCCCATCGCGGAGTTCTATTCATGGACGAGTTGCCTGAATTTCGGCGCTCCACTCTGGAGGTGTTACGTCAGCCCTTGGAAGATCGGGAGGTCACTATTTCACGCAGTGCGGGTAAAATTACGTTTCCCAGCGATTTTATGCTGGTGGCCGCAATGAATCCCTGCCCGTGCGGGTACTTGGGCAATACCCATCCCCGCTGCCAATGTTCGCCACGGGATATACAGCGATACCGCTCCCGCATCAGCGGTCCCTTGTTGGATCGAATCGATATTCAGGTGGAAGCGCCAGCCGTGAAATTGGAAGAATTGCGCACTAGCTGTCCTGGTGAGAGTTCGCAGATCGTACGTCAGCGGATTGAGCAGGCCCGTCAGATTCAGTCTGCACGTTTGAAATTTTATCGTTTATCTACGAATTCACAGATGAATCCACGCGAGCTAAGACGTTTTGCTCCGCTCTCTTCCGAGCTTGGAGACATGCTGCAATCTGCCATGGAGCAATTATATCTCTCGGCGCGGGCCTATGATCGTATTCTTAAAGTAGCGCGCACCATAGCCGACCTGGATGGTGCCGCAGACATTGCCATCACACACCTTGCAGAAGCGATTCAGTACCGCTCGCTGGATCGCTCCGCCAAGCAGGAATTTATTGGTGAGCCGTAATGACTGGCACAGGAACATCGGTGACCATACCGACCAGGCGAAGAATAGCCATTTCCTCGGCAGTCACCCGTCCATCCATCAGTGCAGTGGTCAGCCCAGCCTGCATCAGCGACTGTTTGAACGCCTGTGGAGCCTTTTCAATCGTTTGAAAAGATTGATGAAGGATCGTCCAGTGAGGAGGAAAGGAACCTTCAGGATAGACTACCTGACTGGAGGCAGGTAGCGAAGATACTGCCTTCTGCCATGCCTGTTTTTCGTCCATATTGCTTTGTTGAACCAGCATACGCAGGACAACCCCTCCCGCCTGTGCAACAGACATACCCTGCTTCGGTTTTACTTCACGATGACTGACGTAACCACAATTGCGTTTGAAATGGTGCCACACAGCATAGCGCAGGAGAAATTCCCAACTGGAGATACGTCCGTCTGCAGCAATCATCTCATCCATCTCCAATACCAATTGCTGAAACTGGGGCTCGGATATCTGTTCCAAAGTGGGGAGTACCAGCTCCAGCAATGGAAAACGGTTTTCCCCCGGCAGACTGAGCACGACCTTGCGCACCTGTTGAAACTCGCGTAACTCAAATGTGCCCAGACGATTGGCTAACGCTTGTTGCTGACGGCGCTGTGTCTCTTGATCTGGCGCAAGCAATAAACAGTCTATGGCCAAGCGGGCAGTCAGTAATTCCGATGCGATTTGCTGTACCGCCTGTGGTTGTTGTATTCCTATAGACGATGACAAGGATGCGACAACCTGATCGTCTGCTTGTGCATGGCCAATACCATTATTTGCCGAACTGCTGCTTGCAAACCCA
This sequence comes from uncultured Opitutaceae bacterium, assembly GCA_964646535.1. Taxonomy (GTDB): domain Bacteria; phylum Verrucomicrobiota; class Verrucomicrobiia; order Opitutales; family UBA2995; genus CAZYDZ01. Next base: position 10,506 of record CAZYDZ010000008.1, on the reverse strand, counting down.
GCCAGCCTGGATGTTGCCGTCCCAGTGTTCTTTTCACCCCGTGCATCTGTCTGTAAACTGGAGGCTCTTTCGGTAGCAATGAATTTGCCGTCCCAATCCGCCTGTACCCGTTTGATTCGCTCTGCCAGTGGCGGGTGTGAACTGAGCAGTCCTGAGAGTGATACCTCACCGAAGAACATGTGGCTCATACTGCTGCTGCGCGGTGAACGTAAACGACTCTGGCCCCCTCCAAGTTTTTTTAATGCGTTGGCGATCCCCGAAGGATCGCGCGTATACTGAACCGCCGAAGCATCCGCCAGAAACTCGCGCTGACGCGAATGAGCCATTTGCAAAATGCGTCCGAGAAATTGTCCGAGTAAACCAATGGCGCACAGAATGACGCCCACTGCCAGAATGCCCAAGACGGCGGCGCCTCCTTCTTTATTTCTGCGCGAACCAGCGCCTGAGTAGAACGCAATACGGAGTACCATCGAACCGAGGATATACAGGCAGAAAACGCCAAAGACCAGAGCGGCCAACTGGATATTGCGGCGTACATCCCCGTTCAGGATATGACTGAATTCGTGGGCAATGACTCCCTGCATTTCATTGCGGTTGAATGTATTCAGTGCGCCACGCGTAACCCCGATGACAGAATTGGAAGGACGGGTTCCTGCTGCGAACGCATTCACTCCCTCTTCCTCCAGAATGTAAACCTTGGGAACTGGCGTTCCAGAAGCAATGGCCATTTCCTCAACAATATTCAGTAGGCGCCTTTCTTCGGCATTATGGGTCATGGACTGTACCAGTTTCCCGCCGAGCATTTCGGCGACACGTTCTCCCCCTCCGATGGAAAACTGTGTCGATTCAATCAAAGCTCCTCCCAACATGACCGCATAGGTGATTCCTGCCGTCCAGCAACTGACATACAGTAGGGAATCTTTCTCCATCTCCAACCCTAACCATCCGGCACCGTAGTAAACCAGCAGGCCATTGACTGCTCCCAAAACACCGACAATCAGAAAAAACAGGATATAAATCCCGCCTGAACGGCTCTTGGCTTGACCCTGATGTTTGAAGAAATCCATATCGGGTTACGGGTGCTGTTGGCTACCCCGTTTAGATCTTCCTACGCCCTGAATTCAAGAAAAAGCAACCTTGGGCGCGCTGCGTGCTTCTGGGTTATCTACCACGAACAGTTCAGCCTCTTTAAAGTTGAAAACACCTGCGACGATGTTACTGGGGAATGTCTCACGTTTTGTATTGTAAGCCATTACTGCGTCATTGAACGCCTGGCGCGCATACGCCACACGGTTTTCCGTTGAAGTCAATTCTTCGCTCAATTGTGCCATGGTCTGATTGGCTTTCAGGTCTGGATAGGCTTCCGAGAGTGCAAACAAACGGCCAAGCGTACCCGTCAATGCCGCTTCCGCTCCCACTAGGTTCTTAATCGCAGTAGAATCTTCGGGGTGTGCCGCGGCCTGCTTGCTGGCGGCATGGGCCTGATTGCGCGCATTGATCACCGCAGTCAGGGTCTCCTGTTCATGGGAGAGGTATTTTTTGGCCACCTCCACCAGATTGGGAATCAGATCGTAACGGCGCTGCAACTGCACGTCTATCTGCGCATAAGCGTTTTTGAAGCGATTGCGCAATGCGACCAGGCTGTTGTAGATCGCAACGATAAAGAAAATAACGAGAGCAAGTATGCCTAAAATAATTAAGATTTCCATGGCGCCAGACTATTCTGCGCCATCATTTTTGACGAGAACAATCTATCGTCCCTTGTTTTCAAGTGGTCTCCTCGCCTGATGAGCTGAGGAGGGGGCTGAAACGAACAACTGTAGGAGGGGCTTATGTCGCGACCAAACCAACACAAACCGTTCAGGTCGCGGCATAAAGCCGCTCCTACATATATTAACACGGGAGACAGAGAAGCCGCCCCTCCTACACAAACTGTACCGGTGCCCTGGGGAGGAGTACTGTTGACAATCGTATCAGGCTGGAAAATGATGCGCAGCATGTTGAATCAACCTTTTGTTTTGTTGGCTAATTGTCCGGCCACCGTGATTCCTGCGGGGGATTCCGTTGCGATCCCTGCGGGTACCGAGGTTGAGATTACACAGTCTCTCGGGGGGGCGGTTACTCTGCGCGCCAAGGGAAATTTGTTTCGGGTGGATCCTGAGTACACATTTGCGTTTCCTGAATCCGTGCGCCAGGCGCTGGAACAAGAGGAACATAATCAGCCACAGTTTGACGGGGAGTTTTCCGAAACGTGGGTATGGCAGGCATTGCGTTCCTGTTTCGATCCTGAAATCCCTGTGAATATTGTCGATCTCGGTTTGATCTACGATCTATCCCTGGAACCGGATGCGCAAGCACCTGGCAAATTCAAGGTGTCGGTCAAAATGACACTAACCGCACAAGGATGCGGCATGGGACCCGCGATTGCAGCGGATGCCCAACGCAAGATTGAAGCCATTGACCAGGTATCCTCTGCACAGGTGGATATTGTATGGGATCCTGTATGGAACCCGCACATGATTTCTCCTGAAGGCCGCAAGGCATTAGGACTGGAATGATTCAGCCCGTCCATTAGCATTTGGTGAAACCCGTATCTCCTCAATTTGCCGCTCCAAAAGGAGTTATAGACTTGTTGATGATCGCTGGAGAACACTCTGGCGACCAGCATGCCGCACGTTTGCTGTGCCAACTGTATGATCGGTATCCGACTGTTTCCCCCAACAGGGTTGCGGCGATGGGAGGCAAGGAGTTGCAGAAACAATCGGGAACTTTTCTATGTGAAATGACCAATCATGCCGTAGTGGGCGTCGTTGAGGTATTGCGGCATTACCCGTTTTTCCGCAGGCTGATGCAAGAGACGGTGCGTTGGGTACTTCAACACAAACCAGCCGTTATTTGCCTGATTGACTACCCTGGGTTCAATCTGCGCTTGGCGGCCATCTTGCGAAAACGCACCCAACAGGGGAATTATCATCCGCGTATCGTATTTTATATATCTCCGCAATTGTGGGCATGGAAATCCCATCGGCGTTTTGCCATGGCGCGCAATCTGGACAGTCTTGCGGTGATCTTTCCGTTTGAAACAGAAGTCTATAAGGATACCACCCTAAATGTGGAATATGTAGGGCATCCGTTTGTCGGGACAGGAATGCAGTATCCTGTGAAATATGATCCACATGGGCCTCTGTTGTTGTTGCCTGGAAGCCGCTCTGGTCCAGTGCAGAAAATATTTCCTTTGCTGGCAGAAACATTTTTGCGATTGCGGCGGCATTATCCCGATATGCAAGCCGTGGTATTGGTTCCCTCGCTTGCCGACGAACACAAAATACACTCTTTGTGGAAGGACGCAGGCGGCACGGCGGGACTGACGGTAAAATCCGTTGATGAAGGCGTCCAGGGAGGAGGGGCAGTGCTTACCAGCTCGGGAACCATGTCCCTATATTGTGCCTTGGCTGGTATTCCGGGAGGCATTGTGTATCGGGCAAATCCATTGACCTTTTGGCTGGGAAAGAGAATTGTGCGCATTCCATGGCTGGGAATGGTGAATATTTTATTAAACCGCAACGCATGGCCCGAATTTCTTCAAGGCAGCGCCAATCCTGCCGTATTGGAAACCTTCATACAGGATTTGCATGCCCAGTCAACCGCTCCCGATCGCTACGCCGCAATCGCAGAGGAACTCAATCAGTTGTTACAACCGTCGCAACGGGGGGATGCAGCAGATTGGTTGCAGCGCCAGTTACAATCTGTTGTTGAGCAGCGATAGTCAGAGGATCAGCATTGCATCCCCATAGCTGAAAAAACGGTATTCCATCCGAATGGCTTGTTGATACAATTCCTTCAGCCACTGCAAGCCGTCGGCCCGATCTGGTGTTAGAAATGCTCCGACGAGACAGAGAAGCGTACTACGTGGTAAATGAAAGTTGGTCAGTAGTGCATCGGCAACATGAAAGTGGGCGGGTGGATAGAGAAAAATGTCCGCATTGCGGCAAATTTCCTGATTCAGCGGGTAGCCCTGTTTAGGTTCATGACGCGCGGCGTCCTCCAGTGCGCGCAAAGTGGTGGTACCGATTACCACCCGCTTCCTTGTACCAGGTTCCCTTGCGGCATGCCATGCAGAAGGGGCAATCCAATACGGTTCGTGATGAATGGGGTGGTCTTCCACCCGCTCAGTTTGTACAGGTTTGAATGTTCCCAGACCAACCGTCAGATCGAGGTCGTGAAACAGATGGCCCTGCGTTTGTAATTGTCCAATCAAGGCTTCTGTGAAATGCAGCCCGGCGGTGGGAGCAGCAGCAGCCAGAGGCTTCTCTTCCTTGCTAAACACTGTCTGGTACCATCTTGCATCATCATATTGTGCGACGGGTGCAATCGCAGGGTCTGAGGGACGGCGAATGTAGGGGGGAAGAGGCACCTGCCCAACGGCCTGGGCCAACCGCTCCACATCCATATATTCCCCCGCGTCAATTCGCAGCCTGTGCACACCATCTGTCTGCTTTTCCGTCACAGTGGCCCTCGCATTGCCTGGAAAATAAAAGGTTGTTCCCACAGGTAGCTTGCGCGAGGGCCTGACGAGGGCACTCCAGGTGCCATCCTCTTCAGGATTTAGTAGCAGGCACTCAACATTTCCTCCGCTCGCACGCTTTCCGTACAGACGCGCCTTGCGAACACGAATACGGTTGCGGAAAAAGTGAACGGGGGTGGTCAAAAATTCAGGTAGCTGGTGGAAGTGACAGTGGGTCACCTGCCTGGATTTACGTTCCACCACCATTAATCGTGAATGGTCCCGTTTTTCTGCAGGACGCTGCGCAATACGGTCTTCGGGCAGTTCAAAATCCAATTCCTCTATATTCACGGTATAAGGATATTCAGGAAATATTTCGTGGCTTCATTTGATGAAGAAGACCTCTCACAAAGGCACCAGACACAAGTTTCTTTATCCGTAGCAAAACCACACCTGATCTTACAGGCGGATTTGCACGGAGTGCCCGTGTGCATCCAGGTTTTCCATTTTTGCAAATGCGGAAACGACGGGTGCAGCTTTGCGAATCGAACCCTTGTCATATTTCAGTATGCTGCTGCGACGGAAAAAATCACTGATCTTGAGACCGCTAAGGAAAAGTCCCGAACGGTTGGTGGGCAGCGTATGGCTGGGGCCTGCAGCAAAATCCCCCAGCGCGGCAGGTGTGTAATGACCCACTAATAAAGCTCCTGCCGTGACCACCCGTGTGGAAATACGCTGAGCGCGCACGCTCTCTGTTTGAATTTCCAGATGCTCTGGAGCCAGGAAGTTTGCGGTGTCAACCGCCTGCTGCTCGTCCTCCACAATAATAGCCAGTGTTCCCTGCGCCAACACCTTGCGGATTTTTTCCGCATGAGAACAATTGGCAAGCTGCTGTTTTATCGAGAGCTGGACTTTTGTTAGAAATTCACCAGACCAGACCACCAGATACAGCTTTTCCTTGCCGCTGCCATGCTCTCCCTGCCCCAGCAGGTCTGCGGCCACCCAATCGGGATTTGCCGTTTCATCCGCGATCACCATCAGCTCGCTGGGACCAGGCAGCAAATCCACGCCGACCACGCCAAACAATTGGCGCTTGGCCTCCATGACATACGCATTGCCTGGCCCAAACAGTTTGACAACGGCGGGTACCGTACTAGTCCCATAAGCCATTGCAGCCATCGCCTGCACGCCTCCCATACGATACACTTCGCGGATCCCAACCATTTGTAATGCAGCCAATAAAGAGGCATTGATATTGCCCTGCGCATCTGGAGGAGTCGCTACCGCAATCTGTGGCACCCTGGCAATTTTCGCTAATACAGCCGTCATGATTACCGTGGACACCAGCGGTACGTTCCCGCCTGGAATATACAAACCTATGCGTGTGAGCGGATCATAACGCTCACCAACCACAGCTCCATGGCGGTTTCTCGATTGCCAACTCCTGGGCAGCGTGGGGCGATGAAATTCCTGTACGGCCGCAATGGATTCACGGAAAGCCGCCCTGTTTTCCCTGGACAGAGAGCGCAAGGCTCCCTTCAGTTCTGCCTCTGACACCCGTATGTCTGCAACATTCAGGTTGGCACGATCAAACTTGCGAGTGTATTCCAGTACGGCCTTATCCCCTTTTTCGGCGACTGCAGACAGAATTTCCTCCACAGTGCCGCGTATTGAATCAGGAGGTACTGCAGTACCTGCAAATGCGGAGAGCTTCTTTTTAAACTGACTTTCGCCGAAGCGAAGCTGCCTCATTTTTGTGTCGGGTTATCCAACAGTGTTTTGGGAACACCAGTCTGCATATACTCAGCCGTAGGATTGAAGAAAATCTCAGGCTTGATGTCCACATTGATTTGAACCTTCGTATAGGTGTCCTCGCGAACCAGACGCCCCCTGTTGTAATAGGAAATTGTCTTAGGGAAACGGATACCATTGGCGACCAACTCCCCGTTTTCAACAATTTCCACGCCGTAGGAAGTCACTGTGGCCAGCAACTTGCCACTGGCAGGATCAAAGTAGCGATCATAATGAACCATGTCGTAATCGATACGGAGAACACGGGCGTTCTGTCCCTTCCACTCCTTGATTCCCTGATCGGTCACCGTGCCATCCAAAATTTCTACAGCAAGGAAATAGTTCAACATTTCCACGGTCTCGATACGGCTCGCCAATATTTCCGCAGCGTTCAGGTTTCTGAACTCAGGCTGAGCCTGGGGCTGCGCTGCTTGCTTCTGGCGAATATAATGCCAGCCTGTAAAGTTATCCAACACACTGATTTCTTCGCGCAGATCGGTACTGATTTCGACACGGCGCTGGGATTTTTTCTGTGCAATGATACGCAGCGTACCATCGGACTGGGTGGCTTTAGAAGCGTCTCCCTCATCGTACAGATACTGTCTCACAGTACCTTCAATAAGCAGGCTTTTTACGCTCTTCAATGCCTCTTCCGAACCAAGGCGGGCACGTGCCTTTTGCAGTAATTGTTCAGGGCTCAGGGCAGCCTGGGCTCCTAATGTTACGGCCAGAGAAAGGAATAGCAGGCCAAACAAACCGGAATGAAAAACTCTTTTTGTCATAATGAGAATGGGAAACGTCCATTACGTATTTGTAGGAGGTGGAAATCAACCCTAAAATTATTCTACATTGAGGGATTGTTCCCGCAGACGATCCACTTCTTGTTTGGCGGTAATGACCAGACGGGCCACTTCAATCTGGGTGCTTTTACTGCCGATGGTGTTCCACTCCCGATGAATCTCCTGTAGTAAAAATTCCAGCTTGCGACCGATCGGCTCCCTTTCTGCCAAAAACCCTTCCAATTGCTGAAAATGGCTTTCCAATCGAATCAACTCTTCCGTAATATCGGAGCGTTCGGCAAATGTGGCCACCTCGCGCAGGAAACGTTCATCGTCGAGATTGATCTCCAACTGAGCCTGTTGCAGCCTTTTCATCAAATGCTCACGATAACGCACCACGCCATCTGGAGCCAACAGGCCAATCTCTGTATGGCAACGGCGCAATTCCTGTAGCCGAACTGTGAAATCCTGTTGTAACGCGGCTCCTTCGCGGATACGCATGCTTACCAGCTCATCCAGCGCCTCGTTGACCGCATCCATGACCGTATCCGATACTTCCTCAAGAGCGGGTGCCGCAGAACGATTCAGTGCAAATTGCATCCACTGAACCAATGTCTGAAGGTCAGGATTGAACGGAATGTTGTAGCGGTGCGCCAATCGTTGCAATTGTTCCCATGCCTTGTCCGTGGCATGCACATCCAGAAAATCGCCAGGAGTGGAAGACTCCAGACTGGTAATCTGGATGCTGCCCTGGATTTTACCCCGTTGAAGTTTAGCCTGTACGAGTTCCTGTAGTCTGCTCTCCAGGCTCTGCCATTCACGCGGGTAGGAAAAATAAACTTCCAGGCCCCTTTTATTAACGGACTGGACTTCCACCAGAATGCGATAGCTTTCCAGTTCTTTCCGCCCCCTGCCAAATCCAGTCATGCTTTTCATTGTGTGTCGGGATAGAGACAATTCCATACTTCCTGCACATCCTTGTCTCCCCTGCCACTCAAGCCCACCACCACAATCTGCTCCTTGTCCATGCTCCTGGCTTTCTTACAGGCATGCGCCAACGCATGAGAAGACTCCAATGCAGGAAGAATCCCCTCAACCCTACAACATAACTGAAAAGCTTCCAGCACCTCATCATCCGTGGCATACGCGAAGTCGATGCGTTTACGGCTCTGATAGTAGGCGTGCTCAGGTCCGACAGCTGCATAATCCAGGCCTGCTGAAACAGAGTGGGTCGGCTCTATCTGACCGTCTTCATTCTGCAGGATATAAGTCTTGCCACCTTGCAAAATGCCCAGTTTACCACTGGCAAAACGGGCGGCATGTTCCCCGGGACGAATCCCCCGACCACCTGCCTCCACTCCAACCATTGCGACTTCAGGATCATCAAGGAAATCGAAAAACAGGCCAATGGCATTGCTACCTCCGCCGACACAGGAAACCAGCAAGTCTGGTAATCGTCCTTCTTTCTGCAGAATCTGTGCGCGGGCCTCGCGTCCGATAATGGTATGAAAATCACGCACCATCATCGGATAGGGATGCGCACCATAGGCGGTTCCTAAAATATAATGCGTGTTGCGGACATGGGTGACCCAGTCACGCATCGCTTCGTTCACCGCCTCCTTCAGGGTTTTCTGACCGGCATTCACGCCGCGGACTTCAGCTCCAAACAGACGCATGCGGTACACATTCAATGACTGTCGACGCATATCCTCCATTCCCATATACACCACGCACTCCAAACCAAAATGCGCGCAGACCGCCGCAGTGGCTGTCCCATGCTGTCCCGCCCCGGTTTCGGCGATAACCCGCTTTTTACCCATTCGTCGGGCCAACAAAGCCTGTCCTATCACATTGTTGATCTTGTGCGCCCCAGTGTGTAACAGGTCTTCCCGTTTGAAATAGATTTTAGCGCCCCCCAGGTGTTGGGTTAACCGTTCGGCATAGTACAGGCCCGTCGGACGACCCGCAAACTCACGCAACAAGTCGCGAAACTCCCTTTCAAAAACAGGATCATTGCGCGCTGTCAGGTAAACAGACGTAAGTTCCTCCAACGCTCCCATCAACGTTTCGGGGACGTAGCGCCCTCCATACGGCCCGAAGTGACCACTCGCATCAGGCAATTGAAAACGGGGAGCCTGGTAGTCCACAGGTTCTAAAGATAGATCAGACATTTGGTAAATCAGACAGGAATTTGGTAGTGACCAGGGTAATATCGTCTTTCTGGCTTCCTTTGCCTGAAAAACGCTCTACGGAATTGAGGATACCCTGGTTGAGATCTTTTGCGCTGCGGTTGCGCAATGTGCGCACCGTGTCAGCCAGGCGGGCCGAGGAATACTCTATGTCCTCAGGGTTCACTGCCTCAGTGACACCGTCAGTAAAAAACAACAGGATTTCCTCTGGATGGAAGGAAACCGTTTTATCCTCCAGTACTTCATCAAATACATCCGGTGGAACCATACCGAGCGCCATGCCATCGGAGCGGATGGATTCCCCGACCCACAACCCCTCCTTGTCCTTGCGGAAATGTAGCGGTAGTTCGTGTCCCGCCCGTGCCAGTGTGTACTGTCGGCGCACAGGATCAATGATTGCGTAAATAATGGTAATAAACATGTCCTCGCGCATGTCTGGAGTCATCATGCGGTTCATGCGTCGCAATACCTCAGCCGGAGAATTGCTCTGTTTGGCAAAATGACGCAGATTATTCTGACACAAGGCCATCAACATTCCCGCGGGAATTCCTTTCCCTGATACGTCGGCGATCGCCAGACCAACGCGCTGATCCTCCAGTTCAATCACGTCGTACAAATCCCCTCCCACCATCTGAGCGGGGATGTACACGGCATCAATGTCAATACCCGATATCTTTGGAAAGGTCTTTGGCAGCAGCATGCCCTGAATATTGCTGGCCAGCGAAAGATCCATGTCGAGTTTGTTCTTCTCGATCTGCAAGTTGAGCAACTCACAATTGTGCAGGGCCAGGCCCGCCTGTTCTCCAAGTGATTCCAACAGGGAAAAGTCGGTGTCATTAAACGGCATGCCGTTAATCGGATTGGCCACAGCCAGTACCCCCAGCACCTGTCCCTGAAACAGAATCGGAACGATAATCAGAGAACGCACTTCCAACGCGCTGTCAGGATGTTGAAACACACGTGCGTCCTCCAATGCACTCGGAATATACAAGGCCTCGCCCGTTTGCCCTACTTTGCCAATCAACCCCTCGCCCAATTTGTATTCCTCTGACTTCAGGATTTGCTCAATAAAGCGAGCCCTGGTTGTCAATCTCATCCGCGAAGCCTCTGAAAGCGGGCGTTGTGGAGGAAACAACCCCTCGACTGCCACTCCTTTCAGGGTGCCTTCAGGCGTTTTTTCAAAAGCACAGGCGCTGATTGCACCGCTGCTCAACAAGGCGGCATGGACGGTGCGCTGGTAGAG
>CAZYDZ010000007.1:0-23050 GCA_964646535.1 uncultured Opitutaceae bacterium | reverse complement strand
TAAAGCCCCTCCTACAGGGAAAAACAGCGATTACCTCGCTAAACTAGCGATATTCGAGCCTGACATGAAACCGTATATAAAGCACTGACAAGTGATCCTAAAACAATCTTGTCCCTTCACCTTATGTATGCGAGCATACAGCCCTCAATGAGAAGAAAAGATTCTCCATCCCAACCAACCAACAATCCATCAGTCATTTCCCTACAACAAAATGTGATCCCCGACTATCGGATTGGTTTTTTGCGGACGCTCAAAGCAATCCTTTCTGAAAAACTTTTGATCCACTCAGGCCTCATCGATTTTTCTCCTACAACCCGAACAGCAGCCGAAGCGGAACCGTTAATTCACTCTCCCCAGCTAACCAACCGATATTTCCTGAACCGACGCTTTCTCTGGCAAAGTGGTTCCTTCAGGAAGCGTCTTCAGGCAGACCTTCTAATCCTCAATTTCAATCTTCGCAATCTCAGCAACTATCCCATTTTGCTTCTGCGCCGGCTCTTTCGCCGCCCCTCTCTACTATGGGGACATGTGAGCGGGCTCAGCCCCCTCACAGAGCGTTTCGGATTTCTGCAACTGTTTTTTGCAAAGGGATTTATCTGCTACACGGAGGCCCAGCAAAAAAAGTTCCGTGAACTGCATCCCAAGTCATCCACCCAAACCTTTGTGGCAGCCAACTCTTGTATCCACGAGTTGGACTGTTACGCACTGGAAGTTCCTCACGATAAGATTCGCGATATCATCTACGTCGGCAGACTGGTAAAAGAGAAAAAGCCAGGTCTTCTGCTTCAGGCTTTCCTGCTAGCCAAGGAACAAAAGCTTATTCCTCGGGAGGTGCGGTTAATTATTGTCGGACGTGGTCCAGAATCAGAAAAACTGCAATCCATTGCCGCTGGTTCCGCATATTCTGATTGTATTCATTTCAGAGGACACATTGCCAACATAGACGAACTCAGGGAAATCTACAGTACGGCTTACTGTTCGGTAAATCCAGGCTATATCGGGCTATCTGTTATCCAGTCATTCGCATTCGGGGTTCCCGTGCTTGCGGCCAGGGATGAGCCTCACTCGCCAGAAGTGGAAGCCTGCCATAAAATGGATTTTGGCTGTTTTTTTCCCTCTGATTCCGTCAGCAGCCTAACTCAGGAACTCTCCCGCTTTTGGCAGCGCAAAGAACAAAGCCTGTTGGAGCGTCCACGGGTTCTGGACTACATACGCAAGCATTATACGTTTGAAACAATGGCGGACGGGTTTATCCAGGCCATTCACTACGCACTGAAAATCAAGTAATCCAACAGTGAAACGAGCTGTCATCATCGCGCCACATAATGGCCTGGACTCAGGGCAGACCAAAGCCAGTACTGCGCTGAAAGAAGTATTTGAAAATGCGGGGATAGATACGGAAATTTTTTACTTTCACGGGCTGGATCGCCGTAAGCCGTTGCCAATAGGGCTGCTTGTTTTTGCTTTTCGCCTCGCCTGCTCCTGGATACATTTCCTCAAGTACTTCTTCGTCAAAAAACGAATTCTCAGTTGGGGGATAGGGCTCACACCGTTTTCCTGGATACGCGACGGAGTTCCGGTTTACCTGCTCACACGACTGCGAGGTCAGCAACGCTTTCCCGTGATTGCCTCTATCCATGGCAGCAACTTTACCTCATGGGATAAAAACTCATGGAAAACCCGATGGTTCCGTCATTTGCTACTACACTGCAGCCACATCATTGTTCTGGGCAAGCAGCACAAACAGCACCTGGTCTCCATCGGAATTCCAGAAACAAGCATCACTGTCCTTCCTAATACAACAGAGATGCCCGTTATTGAAGAACCCGAGATCATTACGAAACACAACCGCTCTCCAGTACAACTCCTACATCTGAGCAGTCTGATCGATTCCAAGGGGTACCCTGCCTACGCAGAAGCCATCTCCCAGCTTCCCCCCTCATTATCTCCGGTCCAAGCCGTTCTTTGCGGCCGCTTCACCGGCAGCCCGTTTTCTCAGCGCTTTTCCACTGAATCACAGGCCCAAAACTGGATACAACAACAGATTTTATTAATCGAACAGCAAACTCCACACTCATTCAAATGGATAGAAGGGGCATGGGGGAAGGATAAGGAAATGCTGTTTCACCATTCGCATATCTTTGTATTCCCGTCCAATTACCCCGTTGAAGCGCAGCCACTGGTTCTTCTGGAAGCCATGGCCTCCGGCTGTGCGATCATTACAACGGACGTAGGCGAAATCCGCACGATTCTTTCCGAATCAGAAGCCGTCTTTATTCAGGATACTTCCCCTGATAATCTGGCAATGGAAATCACCAGACTAATCCAGTCACCTACAGATCGAATCCGCCTGGCCACACAAGCTCGTAAACGATTCATGCGTGAATTTGCGTCAGGCTGCTACCAGTTACAATGGGAGAATATTCTGGAACAATACTAGGGTCTTGCATCAGGTAACGGCCCCCTCCAGCGCATAAGAACAGGCCTGCGCACGACATACGCGTCATTCTTCCCGATCATCAGCACGAATACCACCAAGTACCCCGCCCCCAGCCACAACATTCGATTCATCTCCAAAGAGAGTGATGTTTGTCCCTGCAATAAACAAAAAAAGAACAAGCCAATAAATAACGCATCTCCGTTCATCACTCGCCAACGCTTGCTCCAAACCGCTATCATAAAGCGTATAGATACATGGATCAGCAATACTGCCACAACAAGACCCACTACCCCAAAACGGCTAAACAGTTCTACAAAAGCATTGTGCGGATACGGAGAATAATCAGGATCTCCGCTTAACCACCACCCTGTCCATCCATTCAGTGCATTCTGCCAGATCACAAAACGTCTGCCAGATACATCCGCCGATTCCGCATCCATCGTAGTATCACCCGTGTAGTTTTCCACCAACTGAGAGAAGCGGTTAAACACCATATCAAAACGATTCTTGATAAAACCAATTTGGTACAAACCAAACAAAGAAACCAACAAAACCGGAGCTAAAACAAAGATCAGCGTGATGGTTCTTTGACTCATCAAACGCTTGCGAGAGTAAAGATAGACAAGATAGAGCATCGTCAACAAGACAAACAAAGGTGCCCCACGTGATCCAGTGACGACAATGCATGCAATCACAACCACAATCCCCACCATTAATACTAGCCTTGCCTTGAATATTCGCGTCGCAAACAGTGCGGACGTCAGTACGATCAGCAGACATCCCTGGACATAAGCAACCCCCACCGGATTGAGCTCATCAGACAAATCAGCAAAGCCGCGCTGCATATAACCAACAGCGCTGATACTCCACATGTAGCGTAGAAAGAGCAATAATCCAAATATGGAAACCACATAAACGCCCCAAAAATACCACCTCGGCCTGAATCCGAACTGACGATGGGCGGGGTTGTACGACAATACTCCCGCTACAAACATCAAAAACGCGATTATCTGAAAAATGATTGCACGTATATCGGTAGGCCCCGTATCATTAACGATATAGGTGTTCAACACAAACACCCCCGCGATTACCGTGGCTGTTACGATCACCTTGATCTTCAAATGCAGACACTGGATCGGAATGACCACACAGGAATACATCACTAAACCAAACCCACCAACCAGTGCCAGAAGGCGCAGCACTGCTCCTCCCATGAAGCCATACCCCATCGAGGCACACATCAGGATCAACCCTGCGTACAACAGGTTTTTCTGCAGATTAACCCGCTCTCTGAGCATACGCCTGCCTTCTTTGTCTTTGTTGCTTTGTCCCAGTCATCGCTACTTCATCCTATCCCATAATTCCAAGGAATAAGAGTTCCTAATATATGAAAACGGCGGACAAGCCTGGCAAGGTTGAAAAACATATATTTCACCCTTCATACCTCCACGGCTCACGACTTTGTTCCTGCACCATATAATCGACCAGATCCCTGGAGGCATTGGAATCTTCTCCCTGTGGATTCTGCGCATATCGATTTGTTTTTGTAGTCAACGACAACATGAGCACATAACCGAACCCAATCCACAGCATACGGTTGATTTCCAACGACAATGAAGACTGCGCCTGCAGCAGGCAAAAAAAGTAGAGCCCGACAAACAGCAGATCCCCACTCACTACACTGTTACGATTGCGCCATCCCACCCACAGAAAACGCAGGGTGATTGCGGCAATGATGCCACCCGTTACAATTCCCAATAAGCCGAATCGGCAAAACAGCTCTACAAAGATATTGTGCGGATACGGATTGTAATTGGGCATGCCCAGAACAAACCAATCCTCCCAGTCATACAAGTATTCGTACCAGATATCAAGTCTTCCACCATACGGCCCCACCATACTATTATCATAATCCTGAGATGGCATAACTCCTCCCAATCTGTGGACCAGCATATCAAAGCGAGTCTGAACAAAACTGAGCGTTGATAACACCACCATGGATATCCCCAGGACTGGAATAATCACCAATATGAAGGAGATTGTCCGTACACTGAAAAAATTGCGTCTCAGGTAGAGATAGAGAATCCCCAGAAAAGCAAGCATACCAAAAATCGCCGCTCCGCGCGAGCCTGTCACAATGACCCCCATCACTGCAATCAAGATTCCACCTGCAAAAATAGTCCTGCCAGACATGGACTTTGTGTCCAGAAAAGCACCTAACAAGACCATTGCCAGACAGGCCTGGGTATAAGCAACACCTACGGGGTTCAACTCATTGTCCCCCAGATTGCGAGAGCTATCCCATTGATTGACGTCTCCGATGTAGCGCAAGAACAGCCCCATTCCCAACATGGAGATCACGAAAAACGGCCAGAAATACCATTGCGGACGGAAGGGTACCCGTTTGATTCCAGGGTTGTACAGCAACACTCCATACACAAACATTCCGTAACCAATCACCTGAAACACTGTATTACGCATGCCAATCTCACTACCGAAATTCATGAGATGCAAAACCATGAAACAGCCTCCAATAAAAGCTGAAACAATCAGCGCCTTTAACTTTACCGCCCAATATCGAATCGGCACGCAGAAAATGGATATTGCGATCAACCCAAATCCACCCGCCAATGCTGCATAACGCAAATAATTCCCTATTACACCCTCACTTAAAAAATAATACCCCAACGAACTGTTCATCAGAATCAGTCCCGCATAGAGCAGGTTTTTCTGCATATTAACTTGGCGTTCGTAACGGAGATGTTGGCGTTTGAGAGAACTGTCCACTATGGAAAGAATGACCATCGACCCTAGTATGATTCCTGCTAACTCGGCAAAACAAAAAACCTGCATGCCCCTGTCGGTCCGCTCAACACTGAAAACGACACTGTAGGAGCGGCTTTACGCCGCGACCAGACCTACATCACGTTTGGGTCGCGGCGTACAAGAGGATGGGCTTCGCATGAGGTTTATTCTTGCCTGTAAGCACAGGGTCCTTTTCAGTTAGGCTCTGCCTTATCTGACAAATGTATCTCTATGTCCATCGCATCATGTAGAACGCGAAGGATCTCAACCGTACCGGAACTGTCCCGAAAGGCTACGAAATGCCGTGGACGCCGAACGGTAATACCGTTAATGCCTGCCCGCTTGGCACTATGTCGCAGATGATAAAGGTAAATGCCACTTTCAAACTCACGACTACCCTCAGGGATAGTCTTTTTGGCAATTTCCTGAAAGGCAAGAAACAAAAGTTGTATATAGCGTCTAGCCGCATCGTTACCAAAATCCTTCAAAGATTTTCTTAAAATAATGGATACATCAGACTCTGCCGCCGCCGACAGGCGGTATTTAGGGGAAATGGGGGCCATGCGGAGTAATTATTTCGAGCCCGTTTTCGATACAACCTGCTGATAAATCTCCTCAAGGTGATTGCCCAGGGCGCCATTGCTTTTAATCTCAGTGTAGCGACCCTTCTTGATGTCTTCAAGGCCAACCTCAATTTCCTGCTTCAGACGGGCTCGTCGTATTTCTCGCTTTCTTTCAAGGCGTACCATATTCACCAACGCCGCACGATACACCTCACTGGCGTTACTATAATACCCTTTTGAAATCTGGCGTTGAACAAACTCCTCCAGCTTAGGGCTTAAGCTTATGTTCTGCGTTGCCATAACAAACTCCTTTTCACGCATCCTTGGCGATTCCTGAAACAGGGTCAACTTTTTTGATTTTCTCCATCCCGCCCCAATGTCGCGGCGTAAAGCCGCTCCTACAAGGGGATGGGCTTCGCGTGAGGTTTATTCTTGCCTGTAAGCACAGGGTTCCTTTCAGTTAGGCTCTGTGTCCCACCCATGTGAGCATCTTTTAATAGATGGCTACAATGTCCTGCATGCGTGGCCTGACCAGAAAACGATCTGGAGGGACGGGATTGATGTGGCCCGCAGCCGATTAGGGGAAGCCTTGCGCATCCTGCATGACCGGGAGGGTATTCGTGTCACCACGGTTTTTGACGGCAAGGGCAGCGATATCGACATCGAACGTCCCTACGGGAACCTGACCTTTTCCTTTCTCTACACCCCCAAAGGGATCACTGCCGATACGATACTGGAACAATTTGTTACCACATCCACCAACCCGACCGGCATCTGGATCGTCAGCAGGGATAACGGTATCCGTGAAACCGTTCACGCGGCTGGTGGAACCTGCGTGGATCCAGATGACCTCCATGCATGGATTTACGAATCCCGACAACAGCAATCCCGTGACCTCACGCGCCGCCAACAGGAAGCCCGCAAACAATGGGGGCAAAGACTGTTCCCCAAAGAGGACTGAGCCTCCTGTAGGAGCGGCTTTACGCCGCGACTGTTTCCATCTCACGCCAAGGGTCGTCCCGACTTAATTGGGACTCCTACATCAGCTCCTCTGACGCCGCATCCAGACGACTCCCACCAGCGTAAGCCCTGCCAACAGGGCTACCGTCGAGGGTTCGGGTATCGCCTGCAGGGCGACTGCGGAGTAGCCGCCGCCGAGATCGTGATCATACACGATACGGAAGCCATAGTCCTGCTCGTTATAGGAGAGCGTCAGCAGATCGCTCAGGCTACCGCCAAAATGCTTGTTGTTGTAAGAGAGAAACTCTCCATCAATCAGACCGTCTGTCCGCAACAGCACAATCCACTCATTGAGGTTGGGCACATAGTCCAGTGTGAGGGCCAGGTTGCCGTTGAGTGCGACGGCCGAGGGAATCGATATCGGGTGGTCCTTAATCACAGTCAGCGGATTTCCGCGGTCTGCCGCCAGCGTCATCTGGTACTGGGCATCGCGTGTCATTTCCAGCGAACCGATAATGGTCAGGGCATCAGCCCCGTCTGCATTTGTGCCATCCAGCGAGCCACCATCGGAAACCACTACGTAGTTACGATTATTCCCAGTCCAGCTACTCCCCCCACCCAGAGATCCCGATCCACCCAATACCGCTTCATATTGAACCGATACTATCCCTGGGGACAGAATGGTTCCGTTCATTTGTAACCGCCCCTGCTGCACATAAATCCCACGCCCCAGGTTTGCACTCACGGCATCAGTAACCACTACTGTGCCCGGGCCAGTCTTCACCAATAGGTTGTTACTCCCTGTGGCAACCAGCTTATTCAAAATCAAATTGCCCTGCATACTGTACTGGTGAACGTGAAAATAACCTCCCAATGCGACATCTATCGTATAGTCTCCCATGACCCCCTCTTCCATCAGGATAGCCCGACCAGTGGTAGATGTCCCCGTTAACTTGCCCGCACCACGAATCGTCAGGGTATTAAACCCATTCGTGTTTACCGTCCAATCTCCCCCTGTTGTCATAAAATTGTTGCTGGAATTCCACACCACACTCTCCCCTACCGTGGTACTGGCATCGTAGTCGTTGTAACGCACCAGGGTTTTTCCTTCGGGTCCGCCAAGAGTGGCAAAACCAGTCGTTCCTCCCTGTTTGACGGTGACTTCAGGGCCAGTACTACCGATAGCAGCAGTAATAAGCCCCCAATTCAAGTTGGGTGCCGTGATGAAGGATACCGTTGCCCCAGACAAGTCAATATGGTATGTCGACCAACTGCCAGCGGACCGCGTGGAGAAGGAGGAAGCTGTAATCTCCATATCTCCGTCTCCACTGGCCACAAAACGACCACTGCTGTTGTTGCCACCTACACCAATTGCTCCCAGGGAAATATTCTCTGAAGAGCCTTGGATTTCGAATACAGCAGAACCTGTCATACTCACATTGGACCCACTGCGAATCGTTGCTCCCGCATTCAGATCAAACCGCAGTCTTCCACTCGCCAACTGATAGCTAACGACACCCGCTCCTGAAGCTACACCATCCTGAACTCCCGTGACATGCAGGGTCCCGCTTCCCTCCTTGCGAAAAGTCGTAGTATGAGGGAAATACCCCTCGCCATTCCATTGGATACCCGCCGTCCCCGTATCAAAGATGGTGTTCGCACTGTACCATGGATGTCTATCGAAACGTATTCCATTATTAATAACCAGCTCGTACAATCCCAGGTTACTGATTTTTCGTTCAGAACTGCTCTCGTTATATATGACCAGAGTACTGCCATCAAACACATAGGATTGTTCGCTATCCCTTGTAATGATAAGGCTTTGCACGCGTATTTCCTGATCCACGTACGGGCTGTATTCGTCACTGATACCAAAAATCAGATCGTTACTGACACCGGAAATATTAGGGGCGACATCCCAGTTTTCCGAGTTGGAGAAATCAGAACTCAACTCACTGCTCCCAGTCCAATAATGTTCGGAAGCCTCCACCACACACAGGGAACAAACCGCGTAAAACATCATCACGAAAATTGCTACAGGGTATTTATTTTTCATAATTAGAACAGACTAGTGGTTGGTGATTAACATCCTTAGTCTGCTCGTGGTCACTCGTAGTAACAAGAATACACAGTATCACACTTCAAGCATTATTTTACACAATTCAAGCATCTGTCGGTACTGGTACATTTTGAGTTGGAGGAGCGACCTCTGTGTCGCCCGTGTTAATTGTATGTAGGAGGGGCTTTACGCCGCGACCAAACTACACAAACCGTTCGGGTCGGGGCATAAAGCCCCTCCTACAGTTGTTCGTTTCAGCATCCGTACCCCGCCCTCATTGACATCACGAAAAAAATGTTATGTCCTGAACATAGGAGGTTTTGATGAGAGGAGAACATATCGAGGAATTCGAAGGGAGCTATGGGCCCATCGTTGTAGGTGAGAAACTGCTACAACGCTTCTGGCATAACCAGGCGATATATCTCACAGGGTTGCGTACGACAGACGGAGTCCCTGTAAAAATACATTATCCCGGTCAATGGAATTTCCGCGAAGGCCCTGACTTTCTGCGTGCGCAATTCACTCTCAACGGGAAATTCACAGAGGGTGATGTGGAAATCCATTTCCACGCCAACGACTGGTTCCTGCATGGACACCATGAAGATCCAAACTACCAAAATGTTCAACTGCATGTCACCCTGTCCGCCCGTAAGCCGCCACATACGGACTCAGGATACTATCCTCCGCATCAACTTATCATGATGGATTTTTTGCACAGTGATCTGGAACAACTGATGGAAACGGATTACCTGAACCAGTTTATTTATCCTCCACCACGTACAAGCAATCCCAGGCGATGGCATGCGTTATCTCCTGAACAGAGACGCGCGGAACTGATCCGACGCGCCCGTTTCCGTCTCCGACAAAAAACGCAAAAGGTCTTCATACAACAAAACAGTTCCTCCATTCAGGAAACCTGCCATCTCTATTTTCTGGAAATACTCGGCTATCCTCTGAATCGCGCTCCATTTATTGAAATTGCCCGTCGGTTTCCCATAGAGACATTTCATCACCATTCAGCAGAGAGCATGTGGGAATCTGTCAATGGTTGGAAAACATGGGGGATACGCCCTGCCGGTCATCCATGGAAACGCCTCTGTCAATACTGGCAGTTTGTCTGTAAAAACCCTGATTGGCCGCAACGCGCGTTGTCGCCCCACCTTCCCCGGATACCTGCGTCATGGACGCCCACAGAACCAGGCGCCATCCACTATCTGCGACAACAGTTTTTGTATCCATGGATTCGCGATTTCCACAAAATCATTTCATGGCAACCTTTCAGTAATGGACTGAAACAAAATCTGCTGATCAACCTATTGTTGCCGCTTCACGCATGTCGCGCTGCTGAGTCCGCATGGGCGCCCTGGTTTGCCATGCCAGTCGGATTACTCCCCAATAGCTATCGGCAATGGCTGAAATTGTGGTCGATTTGCCCTCAATCCGGCTACCCGATGAGCAATGGATGGCTACAGGGTACCATCCATCTGTTTGAACACGAAACCACACCAGCACCCATTGTTGAACCATCAGAACACCCGATCACAGGGTATTAGTAAATCTTTTTTCTTTCTTGAACGAAATGGGGATAAAAAATAGTATCCTCCACCATGAGGGCAACGTATGGTCCGCAATGCAGAATCACTTTTTTCTACCTGATTGCTGGTTTCCTGTGGATCTATTTTTCCGATCAGTCCATTCAACTGCTCTTTACTTCCCCCTCTACCATTACGGCATTCCAGCATATCAAAGGCAGTGGATTTATTGTCGTCACCAGCCTGTTGCTGTTTTTCCTGATCAAACGTGATTTTGATGCCCTGAACAAAGCCAATCGGGAGGTCATCAAAAGCTATGAACAGACGATTCGCGGGTGGATACGCGTCATGGACATACGACACAGGGAAACCCTCGACCATACCGAACGCGTCACCAAGGCAACGATAGAACTGGCCAAACTGATGGGCATTACAAGCGAGAATGACCTCAAACGTATTGAACAAGGCGCAATCCTGCACGATATTGGCAAAATCGGCATTCCGGATTCCATCCTACTCAAGCCTGGAAAGCTGGATGAGAAAGAGTGGGAGCTGATGAAAACGCATCCGGTTATCGCCTATGAGATTTTATCCAAAATCAATTACCTTGGGTCCTGTCTCGACATCCCCTACTGCCACCATGAAAAATGGGATGGCACTGGCTACCCTCGTGGAATTGCGGGAGAAGACATACCCCTTGCCGCCCGCATCTTTGCTGTCATTGACGTATGGGATGCCCTCGGCCACGCCAGGGTATACAAGCCCGAATGGGCGGAAGAGCAGGTATTGACTCATATTCGGGAACAGGCTGGCATACATTTTGACCCCACCGTCGTGAACGTTTTTCTGGAAAACTACCCACAAATCAAAAAGCAGATTGAAAACAGTCCTGGCTGGACCAGGCAAAACCCATTGAGAGAACACGAGTAATTGCTCAAGAAAATCTCTTACGAAGGGTCGCGCTCTGCCGCAGTCTTTTGCTTCTCCTGTTCAGCCTGACTTTGCTTCAGATCCTCCTGCATCCGATATACCAACAAAGCGATCAGATGACTGGCCAGTGGAATGGTCAGCAGGCTGAAGCTGATCACCAATAGAATTTTCAAGCCTGTCACATCATCGTTCAGGCTCACCCACAGTGCGATCAGCATCATACAGATACCGAATGTCGTCGCCTTGGCCAACGCATGGGAACGACACAGCACATCAGGAAAACGAACCAGGCCAATCGCCGCAAACAGCATCAGTGTGGACCCGATCAACAACATCACTCCTACGATCAAATCATGAATCATGAGCATCCTCCTTTTTCTTCAACAGCTTCTCAATACGCAGGCGGTCAGGATTGGTATGCAGAAAAGAAACAAATGCCACACTCCCCAAAAAACCAAGCAATGAAAAGATCAACATGATTTCCACATACAGCGTACTCTCCAGCCAGATCGACACCAGAATAATCATGCCGACAATACAAATCGCCACCATATCAAACCCGATAATACGATCGAGAATAGTAGGCCCCACCAGCAATCGGTAGATCGCCAGTGTTGCTGCGACCGACAGCATCAGGAAACAGAGAATAATGAAGTACTCGATCATCTCGTAAATGCCAGTATGCTGTATTTTAGCGTGCGGTCAATGAGCGCCCTCACCTCATCGGGATCTCCCGAAGCAAACGTGTGGATCACCAGATAACGTCCATCCTCGCTTTTTCCCGCTACCATGGTGCCTGGAGAAAGAGCTATACAATAGGATATGAGTAAAATCTCAAATTCCGTAAGCCCGGTCACTTCATAGTCTATATATTCTCCGTGGATGTGTGGGGCATCCTTCTGCAAAGCCACACGCATGATACGCAGGTTGGAAGAAATCACTTCGCCGATAAAAAAAACCAGAAACCTGATGAATCCCTTGACCCGCTTAATGTAGGGCTCACAACCAATTGCCTTGCGAAACAGCGCCATCAGCAGATAGGTGGCCACAAATGCGATCAGAAAGTTTCCCGTGCTCGGATTGCCGCTCAGGAACAACCAGACCAGAGCCACCATCAAATGCATGATTACAGGGTTTTTGATCATCACATGTCTCCTTTCCGCAAGCCACCGAGTACCGCGTTCTGGTATTCAGACTGGTTCAACAGCGATTCCGCAGCACTCTGTGCCATCTGGAAAAAACTTTCAGCACCAAAACCAATGACCAGCGACAGGGTGGTCATGGCCGCAATCAGGCATGTCATTACCCGGATCGACGACGAGGAGCGATCCAGATATCCCCCTTCAGGCACAGGCTGCCAGAACGCGGACAGCCAGATCTTCAACATGCTGAACAGAGTCAGGAAGGAGGCAACCAGAGCTGCCGTCACCAGCCAGTAATGCCCTTCACCAAGCCCCACTTTGATAATCAGATATTTCCCCCAGAAACCACTGAGCGGCGGGACCCCCGCCAACGAGAATGCCTGTAGCAAAAAACAGACTCCCAGCAATGGATTAATTTTCCATATCCCTCCCATGCGCGAAAGATTATCCGTGTGATTGTGAAAGGTACAGGCGCCCCCTATCAGGAACAGAGATGATTTCACAATGATATGGTGCATCACATAGTAGATGCAGGCCGCTATCGCCAGAGGAGTGAAAAAACCGATTGCGAGCACCATGTAGCCGATCTGGCTGACGATATGAAACGAGAGAATCCCGCGGATGAAATCGCGCGATACGGCGCCCATTACAGCCAACACCATGGTCAACCCCGCCAGCCATGCCAGCAACGCATGCAGGTTGTCCAGATTGTGCGGGAACACCGTTCCCAACATGCGCAGCATTACGTAAACCCCCACCTTGGTCAGCAAACCTGAATAGAACGCACCAAGGGAAAACGGAAGAATCGGATAGCTGTTCGGCAGCCAATAATACAACGGGAAAATCCCCGCCTTGATGCCAAAAACCACCATCAGCAATGTGGCCACCAAATCCACCGCCATGGAGCCCTGCATTTCCGCGGCGCGCAGAGCAATATGCGCCATGTTGAGCGTGCCGAACAAGCTGTACGCAAGACCCGCCGCCACCAGAAACAATGCACTACCAAACAGATTCACCGAAAGATATGGAAACGCCTCGCGGATATCCTTGTCGTTGGTCTCCAACGTCAACAGCGTATACGAGGCGATCAGCATAATCTCAAACGCCACAAACAGGTTGAACAAGTCACCCGTAATGAAGGTCAGGTTGATTCCCGCCACCAACAACTGCATCAAAGGCAGGCGCAACGGCTGTTCCGCCCAAACTTTCACCTCCACATAACTGAACAGGATACAGAACAGCGAAACCAGAGTGGACAAGCAGAGCATGATCCCCGCCAAACCATCCACCACCAGCACGACCCCCAGCTTGGAACTCCAGTCCCCCACATGCAGCACCAGCGGGGTATTCCCCAGCGCCAGGACAGCCAGGTAAATGGAAACTCCCACTTGCAGCACAGCAGAGAGGGCAATAAACACACGTCGGCCCTCGCTGGGCTGACCAACAAACAGAAAACAGACCAGCGCGGTCAATACGGGAATCAACAATGGCCAGACCAAACTATTCATGATCCTCCTTCTGTGTAAACAGGGTCTCTGCGTCCGTGGTGCCCGAATCCAGGAAAATCCGATACAGCAACATGATCATATAAATCGTGAGGCCAAAACCGATCACAATGGCGGTCAGAACCAACGCCTGCGGCAACGGGTCCACTGTGGGCAACACATTACTTTCCGTCAGCACGGGAGCCTGCTTGCCATCCGGCCCGCCAGACATCGCCAATAAGAACAAATTCGCTCCATTGGTCAAAATAACAAAGCCGAACAGGATTCTGACAAAGCTCTTCTGCAGAATCAGATAGGTGGCGACTGTAAACACGACCGTGACCAGCAATACAGTCTCCAACTGATTCACTTGCATAAGGGAGTCATCAGGCATGATTACCTCCCTGTTGATTGTGCTTCTTCACCATGGCAGAATCCTCAATCGATTCCTCCAGCACCGAAGCGTAGAACAATGCTTCGCGCGGAGTGAACGCCGTGAGTCCCGACGTCGAACGGGCCAGTACAATCACCAGCTTCACCGTAATACAACTCACCAGTAGAAATACCCCGATATCAAACAACAGTGGCGTGCCAATATGCAATTCTCCCAACAAGGGGATATTCGATAAATGAAGGTTGTACTGCGTCAAAAACGGTTTTCCCCAGAGTATGGGCATACAACCGGTAAGAATCGCAATCAACACACCCAATGCAGCCAGCCGCAACGGCGGCAGAGGCAGCTCCCGCTGCAGTTCGGCCCAACCGCGCACCATACCCAGCACAATAAAGGAAATCCCTGTCATCAGGCCGCCAATAAATCCACCCCCTGGCAAATTATGGCCACGCAGCAACAAGTATATGGAAATGATGTTTACCAGCACAAAAATCAGGCTGATCACTGCCTTCATTAAAAAGGAATCAATGATTTTCATAACTTGTGTTCCTCCTTTCTGATCAGAAACCCAGGCGGTGGCTTGGGATCCACGGGATTCTTTCCTCGCTTATACCGCATCATCAATCCCAACCCGCCAATCGTCGCGATCAACAGTACGGTAATCTCCCCCAACGTATCAAAACCGCGAAAATCCACCAGAATCGTGTTCACCGCATTGCTGCCATCCGCCAAATCCTGCGTTCTGGCTAAAATCTCGTAACCCACAGGACTCGGATGTCGGTGAAAATCCGCAAACATCACCAAGGCTCCCATCAATACCCCCACCCCCAGCGAAACGACCATGCGGAAGATATGACGACGCTCCAGACCAAAATCAAAGCGCATTCCCGACTGCGTGGACGACGGGAAACGCGAGAGCAAAAACAGAATCATCACCACGGATGCCGATTCCACCAACACCTGTGTCATTGCCAGATCGGGAGCCCGATAGATCACAAAATAGAATGTAGTGAAGAAACCAGCCACCGACAGCGCTACCAGTTGCGCGCTCCAGCGGCGCAAAAAGACCACGCCGAACAACGCCACAGTGATCAACAGCATCACCCAGAAACGCAGTGGGTGAACCGACCATTGCAGCTTGGACACATCCAATTGCAATGTGGAAAAAAAGTTGACCGTCACGCTCCCCATTGCCACCAACAGAAAGGTGATCACAATCGGCAGATAGGACGGGGTCGAGTCCGCCCGCAAAAAGTGCGTGAGTCGTTTGGCCTGATACACCAATTCATCACTCAATAAGTCAAACGCCTCTGCAAAACGCAGCCAACGCGGCATTGTAGCCCAGCGCCACTGGCATTTCCCTGCCCACAGATACAGCAGGAATCCCGCAGCAAACAACCCGAGACTCAGCAAAAACGCCGTGCTCCAACCATGCCAGATCGCCATGTGTATCTGCTGCCCCTCCAGATGCAGTCCCGAAACCCGTGTGAATTCAAGGAAACCGTCCAACCCGCCAGGGAAAACGCCAAACAGCAATACGCCCAAAGCGAGCACAAACGGGGGTAGCTGCATGCCAATCCCAGGATTGTGGTAATCCGGATACTCGGGTTGACGTCCAAGAAAGACATTGCAGAACACACGTAATGCTACCGCAATCATCATGGTCATTGCCAACAGGAATGTCCCCAGTAACACGTAGCCTGCCACAGGTGACACCTCACATACGTGAAGCAGGTCCGCCAACAGACCCTCCTTGCTGATAAAGCCGATCGTCAACGGAAATCCTGCCATGGCAGCCGCACCCAGCAGCGCGGTAACCGCTGTCAATGGCAGGCGGCGCCACAGCCCCCCGAGCTGCCGCACGTCACGGATACCAGTCGCATGGTCCACCACGCCAACCATCATGAATAGCGACGCCTTGTACAGTACGTGGGTCAATATGTGCAGGATGTCCAATGTCACTCCGACGATGGAGCCCAAGCCGTAAAATCCAATCAACACCCCCAACTGGCTGACCGTGGAGTAAGCCAGTATAGCCTTCAAGTCATTGGAGCGCAATGCCAGCCACGCACCGAGCAGTATGGTCACAAATCCGACGCTTGCCACGACGGGAAACCAGAGATCCAGCTCGCCAAAAATCGGAAACATGCGCGCGGTAAGAAATACGCCGAGCTTCACCATCGTAGCCGAATGCAGGTAGGTGCTGACGGGCGTGGGCGCCACCATCGCACCGGGCAACCAGAAATGAAAAGGGAATTGGGCGGACTTCCCCCATGCCCCTAGCATCACCAGCAAGAACATCGCGTACATCCATGTCGTGCCGACACCCAGCTCACTCAGTGACATGTTGCTGATGGTCGTCAATGAATAGGTGCCCGCGCTCAGCCCCAGCATAATAATACCCCCCAACAGGCACAGCCCCGTTATTCCTGTTACCAGCAACGCCCTGCGGGCTCCATAACGGGATTCCTCGTCTTCGTACAGGTAGCCAATCAACAAAAACGAGGTCACACTGGTAATCTCCCAGAAAACGAATAACAACAACAGATTGTCGGACAACACCGTCCCCGTCATCGCCGCCATAAACAATAGCAGATAACTGTAAAAACGGGCGTGGTCACTGCGTTTCCTGTCCAGATACAGTGCGGAATAAACGCACACTAAAAATCCTATCCCGCTGATAACCAGTGCATAAAAAAGGGATATCCCATCCACCAGAAAGGTCAGGTTCACGCCCATGGAAGGCACCCAGAAAATCTCCAGCGTCTTGCTCGCTCCAGGCTCCGCATACATCAGAATCCCGCCGAACAAAATCAGATTCAACAGCGGAGCCGCCGTTGCCACCCAACCAACTTGCCACTGCAATCCCCGCCCAGCCAGCAACACCAGCAGGGAAATCCCGACAGGCAACCATATCCCGCTAAAAACAAGGCAGGCAGACAGCGAATCCCAGGATAAATAGTTCTGTAAAAAAGACGCAAACATGGACCAAGCGGCTACACTTGAATGAAGTTCATTCGAGCGCGCAACTTTTTTCAAAGAAAATCCGTGTTTTCACTTCTCTTTTCCTTGATTTCTCGGCGTAAAAAATCCAGACTTGTTCCTTTAGCGTCAGAAGCCATGGTGTAAACCATCGCTTCCACAGCTTCCCTGACAACAGGGTTAGACGGTGCTTTGGCCGAGTAAGCGAGAGCACGGTGAAACGATTTCACCCACAAGCTGTGCACAGTCAACAAACCTAATGTCTCATTATCTCGATAAACAGAAAATCATTGGCGATTTCCGCCACAACGACAAGGACACTGGCTCCAGTGAGGTCCAGATCGCGTTGCTGTCCGCACGCATCAACCACCTGACCGAGCACCTGCGCGTACACCGCAAGGATTTCCACACACGCCGTGGATTGATCGCTCTGGCCAGCCGCCGTCGCAAACTGCTCGACTACATCAAGCGCCACGATCTGGCCAAGTATAATGAGCTGTTGCAGCGTCTGAATATCCGTCGCTAATGACCGACGGTTGTTATCAACCTGCTTTTTCAACCTTTGGATATTCCCCAAGGCACTTCGTTGCCCTGGGGAATATCGTTTCTCGGGGCAGGACATTTTCCTCTCCCCAATTCACGTACGTACCTGCTGGTAGAGCTTCAACATGCGGTTTCTCTGTAAATTGGTCGCCAGCGGCATAGATATAAAACAATACATAAATAAGACAAATCAGAAGAAAACCTCTGCTTAACACAAAGCAATCATGAAGCATAAACACGAACTCCATGTCGATTCCCTCGGAATCACTCTCTCCACAGGCACTCTGGCCAAACTGACCAACGGTGCGGTAGTAATACAAAAAGGCGAAACCACCGTACTGGTGACTGTTGCGGCAGCTCCCGAAATTCGTACAGGCCAGGACTTTTTTCCGCTTACCGTAGACTACCGTGAGCGCTATTCTGCCGCAGGTCGTTTTCCAGGCGGTTATTTCAAGCGCGAAGCCAAGCCGTCCGAACGCGAAATCCTGATTTCCCGCCTGTGTGACCGTCCCTGCCGTCCCCTGTTTCCCAAAGGGTTCCTCAACGAAGTCCAGATTATCGGACAACTGCTTTCCACCGATCAGGTCAATGACCCTGATATCCTGATGGTAAACGGCGCCTCCGCCGCACTAATGGTATCCGATATTCCATGGAAAGGACCCGTCGCGGCCATTCGCCTGGCAGACGTCAATGGTGAATTCATTGTCAATCCGACTCTCGACGAAATGCTGGAGTCCGATCTGGATCTTATCTACGTCGGCACCGAAACGGACATGTTGATGATTGAAGGGGGCGGAGAAGAATATCCTGAAGCCCGTTTCATCGAGGCAATTGATTTTGCACAAAAGGCCATTCAACCGCTCATTCAGGCCCAAAAAGAGTTTGCCCGCATCGCTGGCAAAGCCAAAAAGGAATTCAAACTCCACACCTGTGACGCAGAAGTTCTCTCCTTCATTCGCGAAGGATTCTCGCAAAGCCTGGCAGAAGCCGTGTTTGTAGACAGCAAGGCGCTGCGTGAAGCGGGAGTGGACGCAGTGAAGGAACGCGCCAAAGAGGCAGTTGCTGAAAAATTCGGTGAGGCCAAGGATCTCGACCATGTGCGCATGGCGTTCGAACTCCTGCAGGAAGAACTGTACCGCAAGAATATTCTGGATCACGGTCGTCGCGTGGATGGCCGCGGCCCCAAAGACATTCGTCCGATCTCAGGGGAAACCTCCGTACTGCCGCGCGTACACGGTTCCTCCCTGTTCACCCGCGGAGAAACCCAGGCGTTGGTGACCACCACACTCGGTTCCTCCAACAATGCACAAAGCCTGGACGCCCTGACTGGAGGCGCCAATGAAAAATCCTTCATGCTCCATTACAATTTCCCACCGTTCTCGGTGGGCGAGTGTGGACGCGCGGGTTTCACCAGCCGTCGCGAAATCGGGCATGGCAATCTGGCAGAGCGTTCCCTGTTACCCGTACTGCCATCGGAAGATGACTTCCCGTATGCAATCCGCGTGGTCTCCGACATCATGGAATCCAACGGTTCATCCTCTATGGCCAGCGTCTGCGGCGGCTGTCTGGCTCTGATGGACGCTGGCGTACCGATCCGCACGGCAGTTGCAGGTATTTCTTCCGGGCTGGTCACAGAAACCGATGCGAGCGGCAAGATTACCCGTCACGTGGTACTGACCGATATCCTCGGCGCAGAAGACCACTTCGGCGACATGGACTTCAAAATTTCGGGAACCCGCAACGGTATCACGGGCTTCCAGCTCGACCTGAAGATCGCGGGGCTGCCATTTGCCATTGCCAAGGAGGCCATTGAGCGCGTCACACAGGCCCGCTACAAGATTCTCGACATCATGGCTGGAATTCTCGAAGCGCCGCGCGCCGAGTTGAACTCGCACGCCCCACGCATTCACACCCTGATGATTGATCCTGACAAGATCGGCTTGCTGATCGGTCCTGGAGGCAAGACCATCCGCCGTATCTGCGAGGTTAGCGGAGCTGAAATCAATATCGATGAGGACAATTCGGGACGCGTCAATGTCTTTGCTGTCAGCAAGGAAAGCATGGATCGCGCAATCGAGGAAATCGGCATGCTCACCGCCGAAATCGAAATCGGCAAAACCTATCGCGGCGTAGTCCGCGGCATCAAGGAGTTTGGTGCGTTTGTCGAATGTCTGCCAGGCAAGGAAGCCCTGGTGCATATCTCTGAACTGGCTGACTTCCGCGTCGAAAGAACGGAGGATGTATGCAAGCTGGGTGACGAAATCTGGGTCAAGTGCATCGACATCGACGATAAGGGGCGCGTGCGCCTGAGTCGTCGCGCGGCAATGGCCGAAAAGGAAGGTCGTCCTTACGAACCTGCTCCTGCCGGTGGCGGTGAAGACCGTCCGCGTCGCGATCGCGATGGCGGCGGCCGTCGTGATGATCGTGGACCGCGTCGTGGCGGTGATGGCGGCCGTCCGCGCGGTGAACGCGATGGACGCGAACGTCACCACCGTGGCAACCGCGAAGATCGTCCGCAGCACGAAAACAGAGCCGAACAAAACGAATCTCCAGCGGCGGACGAATAACCGTGCAACATCAGGGAACCATTGATCCACCTCTGTTGTTGTTGACCAACGACGACGGAATAGATTCCTGGTTTCTCGAAGTTGTGGCGCAGGTCCTGGTTCCCCATTACGAAGTAGCGGTAGTCGCTCCTGCGGATGAGAGGAGCTGGATCGGGCGCGCGGTATCGCGGCAGGGAAGTGTGCAGGTCACCAAGGAGACACGCCTTCCCTGCCCCGCCTGGCGCGTTACAGGGACACCGACGGATTGCATCAATCTGGCAATCGGTAATTTACTACCGCGCAAACCCGACGCGGTGTTATCGGGTATCAACCTGGGATACAATGCCACAGTACCGCTGATTCTGAGTTCGGGGACGGTGGCTGGAGCAATTGAAGGAGCCCTGCACGGCATTCCTTCCGCCGCTTTTTCCAAACAGATCCCGCTTGATTGCTTTGAAGAGGCCAAAGCCCACCAAGGGCGATCCCCTCAAAAGCTGCTGGATTCCCTCAGCGCCTGTGCCCAATGGATTCTGCAATTCGTACCACGGCTACTGGAGCCGCAATACACTCCCCCATACCACGTTCACAATATCAATTTTCCGTTTCCCACCACGGCAGATACGCCGATCAGGGAGACCCATCCCGTGAATATGCCGATGCCTTCACTGTTTACCAGTGAGGATGGTGAGAACTATCACTTCCGCTTTCCACGCATCCCTGTATCGCCCGATTTGCCACAGACTGGCAGCGATTGGGAATGTCTGCATCAGCGCGCCCTTTCGCACTCGTTGCTGAACCTTGATTTTCGGACGAAAACAAAGCTCGGTTCACACGGATGACCTCCCCGAAATTCATTTCCTCCCCCTTCGTGAAATGGCAGTTGCTGTTTTTGCTGACTGCCACACTCATCGGTATACTGTGGGCCTACAGCAGCCAAAAAGCATGGATCGAAATCACCTTTCATCAATCATGCCTGATGGAACTTGCCGTAAGAGACAGTGAGGGTTCCCTCCTGATACGGAAAGAATTTCAACATCCAGCCAGACACTACGGATTTTCGCTGCGGATACGGCAACAGCAGCTTCCCGTTCTCTATCTGACGACACAATCCGCCGATTCCTGGATGTCCAGACTTCTGCTTGGCAACCATGGCAATGAGCAACAGATAAGGTGGGCGGCGGGTTCTCATGCGGGAAAGAATATTTACTGGAATCTGCACAACAACGAGATCACACCAGTGCAAACCTCCAATACAAACCTTGCTGACAATATCGTGCGTATTGAGTTTTCGGAGCTGCCATCATCCCTGCAATCACAACCAAGCATCGATTTTTTACATGCGTCTACTACAGCGCTGGTCGCGCAGCAACTGTTGCTGGCCATCGCCTTCTGGCTAAAAAAGCGCTTCAGCCGCATCATCTGGCATTAAGCCGTGCCTGACAGGGCTGATTTTCTGCAATCTGTGGTTCTTCCGCATCTGCGGGACCGTCACGCAGGGGTAAACAAATCGCGGATACGGTCTGTCCACGCGCTGGATTGTTGTTCCTGATCCGAACTTTCCCAAAGGCTTTCCAGCAAAATCCTTTTCTCCTGTTGCATGCTAATTACGCGCTCTTCGACTGTTCCCGTGGCAATCAGCTTCATACTGTGAACCGCCCTCGTCTGCCCCATGCGGTAGGCGCGCGAGATTGCCTGCTCCTCGATTGCAGGATTCCACCAGGGATCCAGTAAAACCACTTTATCAGCAGCGGTCAGATTAAACCCCGTACCGCCCGCCTTCAGGGACAGAAAAAAGACAGGGATGGACTGATCCTGCTGAAAGCGATCAATCTCCCTCATTCTATCCTGTGTTCCTCCATGAATGAAACAGGAAGGAATACCTGCTCTCGCCAAATCCAGTCTCCATATCTCCAATACGGATACAAACTGTGAAAATACCAGCAATCGGCTGTTGGCCTCCATGGCTTCCTCCAGAATCTCAGCGAATAATCCCGCTTTTGCAGAATCTTCACGGGACCAATCAGCATGTAGGGTGCGCGGTTCGACACTGGCTTGCCGCAAGCGCGTCAGCATCGACAATACTTTCATCCTGCCTGCGCTCCCTCCCTGCTTCTCCCAGGCTTGCCACTCATTGCTGGTCTGCTGCTCCAGTTTGCGATAAAGTGTGGACTGGCGCTCTGTCATATCGGTAAACAAGGTCTGATCCATACGCTTAGGCAACTCGGTCAAAACTTGCCCACGGGTGCGCCTCAATATGTAGGGAGCCGCGCGCGCGGGCACCTGATTCAGCCATTGCCTGCGGACTTCAGCGGCAACATTTCTGCCAGGCATCCTCAAGTATCCAGGCAACAGAAAGCGGAACAGGCTCACCACATCCTCCATCCGGTTTTCCAACGGTGTCCCTGTCAACAGCAGTCTGTTGCTGGATTTCAGCATACGCAGGGATTCCGCATTTTGTGTATCCTCATTTTTGATATGTTGCGCCTCATCAGCAACCACCACACCGAACTCCATCTGCGACAGATCACCAATCATCCGTGTCACCCGATGATAGGAACCAATCCATAATTCCTTCTGCTGTGATAACGGATGGTCTGTTGCCAGATCCCCCACGCGAATATTGGGAGCAAAACGGGCAACTTCCCGCTTCCAATTGGCAACCAGTGAGGC
>CAZYDZ010000006.1:18525-26728 GCA_964646535.1 uncultured Opitutaceae bacterium | reverse complement strand
GCCAGTTCGCCCGGTGTGAAGCGGTGGGTCGGGTTGGCGGTGACGACTTCCTGCAGACGCAGGCATTGGCGGCGGGTCAGCTTCCGGGCCGGGTCGTTTCCAGGTCCGGGCTGCTCGAAGACCGCGATGAAAAAAAGCATCGCCAGGGCGCGGAGACGGGGGCGGTGAAAGGGAGAGGGCAAGGTCATGGATTCGTCCAGTTTGATTTCGTCCACCAACGCTTGGAACGGCGCGTGCAGATCCTCCGCGTTTTTCAAGATCAGCGCGGGTGTTTTGAGGCGGAAGCCTTCGTGGGCCAACCGGATATCGAAGGTCAAATGCAAGTGCCGGAAGAGAGGGGTGTCGGGATCCTGTTCCACTTCGTGGGGCACATCGGGCTGAAGCCAGAGAAACGAGCCCGGTTCCAGTTGAAACGGTTTGCCCTGGATCAGACCGCGACATCGTCCCTGCAGGACAAAATAACAAATGTGGAATGGTTTGCGGCGGTGCGGCCAACCCCAATGGGTCGAAACAGCGGCTCCGGCACGGGAGAAATCCGTCGCGAGCGCAGGGTGCCCGAATGTGTGGATCCAAGAGGATTCGGAGATGGAGCGAAAGGTCATTCCTGTGGTAATCTCTGTCTATGAACTCGTGGGTCGCGTTTCAATGAAATAACCACAAAGGATGCATTCCATGCAAAGAATCACGCATTGGGTGCATGGACCGATAAAAGGATGTCGGGTAAGGTGTCCGGTATGTCGATTTCCCGCGAACCTGTTTCAGACGCCCCGGCCATGCCGGGACCCAAGAGAAACGTATTCCCCTCTCCGGAGGGGTCCACCCATTTGGAACCCGCCCGTCACCTTCCCGTGCTGGGGGAATGGGACGTGGTGGTCTGCGGCGGAGGCGCTGCCGGGTGCGCCGCAACCGTCGCGGCGGCCCGGCATGGCGCGAAGACCCTGCTGTTGGAGCGCGACGGGCACCTGGGCGGCACCAGCGTGTCCGCGCTCGTCAATGTGACATTGAGCACAAACGGGGTGGACTTTCAGGGAATCTGGCACGAATGGGCGGGGCGGTTGAAACAGTGCGGCGGGATTTCCGAGCTGCGTTGGGAGGATCGTGAAGGAACCCGCTGGCTGGGCGGGAGTTCCGCGCCGGAAATGGTGAAACTCGTCTGGGACGAATTGATCTCGGAATCCGGCGCGGAGATTCTCCATTTCGCCTGGGTGTCGTCGGCCATCGTGGAGGCGGGAAGCATCCGCGGGGTGATCGTGGAAACCAAGGCGGGCCGACAGGCGATCCGGGCCCGGAGGGTGATCGACTGCACCGGGGACGGCGATGTCTGCGCTGCGGCAGGCGCGAGGTTCACCTGCGGCATGGATGGCAAACCGTGGACCCACGGGGTATCGGTGAACGCCTTGCTGGGCGGAGTGGATGCGCCGCCGGGCTATTCTCCCGGAGAGAGGCCCCGCAGTGCGGGCACACTGCCGCTGTTTCAGCGGGGGCTTCTCCGCTTTCTGAAAATCGACCCGCTGAATCCGTGGGATCTCTCCCGCGTCATGCGGGAAGGACGCCGGATAAGCCTGGAGTGGGTCGAGAAGATGCGGGCCCAAAGGGGATGGCCTGCGTTCGGCGGACCGGGATTGGCCGAAGGGCCGTATGTGGCGTTGACGGCAACGCTTCCGGGGATCCGGGCCAGCCGCCGGATCGCGGGCCGGGCCGAGGCCACCGCGGGGGATGCCTTTCACCTGAACAAATACGCGGACGGGATCGCACGGGCGAGTTGGGAAATCGATTTCCACCAGGCGGAGCAGCCGAAGGGAAAGGAGTTTCGGTTTGAAGGAAAAATCATGGACATGGATAGTCCGGATTACCAGCCGCGGCGCGAAAAGACGGTGCTCGGAGACTGGTTCGACATCCGCTACGGCTGTCTGCTGACGGCGGATGTCGAGAATCTCCTGATGGCGGGCCGGTGCATTTCCTGCGACCCGATCGCACACGCCAGCCTGAGGATCCAGCAAACCTGCATGTCTCTCGGCCAAGCGGCGGGCACCGCCGCCGCGATGAGTCTGCACCGGGAAATTCCCGCTTCGGGCCTCGACCCGTTGCTGCTCGCCAACCAACTGGCGGCGGACCGCGCCGAAGTGGAGCCCGCCTTCGACTGTCTGCGGGTCAGACCAAGGGGGTCAGACGCTGAACCGTGAAAGCGGATAATCTGCAGCAGGAAAAGGTTTACGATGAAGGAGTAGATGGTTTTGGGAATGGAGATATGGCGAACCGGGTGTGTGGGGTGAGGGGAATTCACGATTCAGCGATTGACCCCTTTTCGGACCGCCTTTTCGGACCGCTGAAACCAGTGAATGTTCGCAAAAATTTTCATTATTCGCCTTCCTTCCCGATAACCTTCCAATGACCGCCCTTGTCGGGGCCTACGCGAACCACGATTCGTGCTTCGCGGAGTTTGGATAGTTGCAGTTCAATGGCACGAGTGGTTTTTCCAATTCGTTCCGCCATTTCGGAAATCGTAATTTCCGGGTTCTCCCGAATAAGCGTAACGATTTTCTCCGAAGTTTTCTCCGAAGTTTTCTCCGAAGTTTTTCTGGACAGAACTTGGGTAACCCGGTTCGTTGCTCCATTGGCATCGCCTGCAATCTGTGCCAGATACGTCTCATCGAACGCAAACTCCGTCCATATTCCTCCGGCATCGAAACGAATCTGCGGCTCAGGGGTTTTCGCCTCGCGGCAGGCGGCAAAGATGCGTTCAATGCCACGCCCCCAAGCTTCGATTTCACCAGCCCGAAAAAAAGTGTTGGCGATGCCCGGGTTGTGAGGCTGAGAGATATGCGGCTCCAGCAGGGTCTGCTGCGTCCAGCCTTCCGGTAGCACTGCGGGATTCCACAGCACCAACCGGTCGTCGTAGACGCGAATCTGGATCGGTGCGGTGTTCATGTAGTCGCGGTGTATCAGCGCATTGAGTACCGCCTCGCGCAACGCTTCCCGGTGCCGCGCGAAGCGTTGCGCGGCACCGGGAAGCGTTCGACCCGCACAATATCCTCGTAGGTAACAACGGCCTTCAGATACTTGGTCAGCAGCAGGTCGAGCGTCTGCCGAACCTGAGTAAACAGATCGCCATTGACCTCGTCGTGATAAACCAGATCCGCAGCGGTGCGAAAATAACCGATCTTTACAAAGGCTCCGCTGACGAAGCGCAGCGGATCGGGATGGAACAGCAGTACCGCAGCCCGCTTGAGATAGTGATCCTCAGTAAGCTTGAGCTTGTCCAACAGTACGGCATCCGGCTCCTTCAGTGCGGCCGCATCAATTCGCCCACCACGCTCTGCCAGTTGCCTAAACTGCGACATCGCCGAGGGCGATAGATCGGCAATAGACACTCCGGGCAACGGTGATCCATCCCAGGTACGACCATAACGGCGCAACAGAAAACGATCCAGCGCCGCACCCTTAAGCAATTGGTTGGTACTGCCGCTACGCTGGTAATACTCGCCCTTGTAGCTGATCGGGTTGGAATAAGGTTCCACCTCGATTTCCAGATATTCCTTTTCGTTCTGGGTATGCAGATTCACCACCACCAGAATACCGAGAATGTCCCGCACCTTGTTCGGCAGCTCCTCCAGTAGCCTGCGGGCATTTTTCAGGCCAACAACATTACCTTTGTCGTTGCGCCCAATCACCATTCTGCCTCCTTGGGAATTCGCAAAACCACAGATCCAGCGAAGATAGTCGTCCTTCCAGGATTCCTTCCATTCAAGATTCTGAGATTCCTGAGTCATTGCGCGGCACCCTTCGCCTTCGCAAGGGGCTTACTTCCAATAATCTGTGGATGAATGGTCATAGCTCAACCTCTGATTTTTCGTATCAGTAACACATTCAGGCTTCTTCCTCACCTTTTAAATTCTCCATTTTCACCGCGATACGTCGCTTGTCGTCTGCGTAGTGGGCGGCAGTGATCCGGTATTCCGGCATGTCGCATGGCTATTCTGGCAGCATAGGTAAAAGGCGTGGGATAAAGCTTGGCCCACCACTGTTTAAAAGGGCTGCAGGAGGAACCGTAGATGGCGCAGATTCGCGCAGATGAAAAAAGGTCTCTCGCGAAGACACAAAGGGCACTAGGATTTCGTACTGGAATGTAGGAGGGACTTTATCCATAAAAAACAGCGATCATGGCCTTAAACCAGCGACATTCTGGTCAAGACACCCATGCGAAATAAACCGGGCTCTTATGAGATTGGCTTCGCTTCCTCTATAGCCTTGTTACTCCCCAATCTCCAGAAGCACATCGTCCAAGGGCCTCGTTGGCTCATCGGCAGATTCTTTCTGTTCCACGCGAAGCACCTTCAGGTCTTCATAATCTTCTAGTACTTCCTGAATAGCCTGAAACTCTGCATAGGGCAATACGACAAACTCCTTTTTGCCTTCTTTCTCAATAATCTGTGGATGAATGGTCATGGCTCAACGATAGGCTTCTCTTCTGTGCAGGATACGGTACACGATGATTCGGTTTTCCGCCAGTGTAAAAAGCACTCTCCAATCCCCTGAACGCATCCGGTACTCCGGCTCATCGCATGGCTATTCTGGCCGCATAGGTAAGATAAAGGCGTGGGCCAAAGCTTGGCCCACCACTGTTTAAAAGGGTTGCAGGAGGAACCGCAGATGGCGCAGATTCGCGCAGAGGAGGGAATTCTGTAGGAGTGGCTTTATGCCACGACCTTTCCTGATTACGCCAGGGTCGTCCCGACTTCATCGGGACTCTACAATGCGATTTCTGTCCGCCAGCCGTATTTTGTGGATAGTGCGAGGCATTCTTTTTCCGATAACACTCCCCCCGATGTGGTCGCGTCGCGCAGGCAGGAAGCCGCCGCACAGACACCGAGGCGAAGCGCTTCTTCAAGAGAACGCTGTTCATGTAAAGCCAGCAACACTCCGGCGGCAAGAGCATCTCCAGCTCCAACCGCCCCGCGAATTTCCGAAGCCGGCATGGCCACCGCAGGTTGCCAGACGACTTGGTTGTCCTCCGCCGACATGGCTCCTTCGGGAAAATGAATCACCACACATCGGCGCACTCCCGCGGCTAACAGGTTGCGTGCGACATCCTCCACCGCACCGCAATCCAGATGAGCCCCTTTCCGCAGTTCGACACCGACAGTGCGCCCTGCTTCAAACTCGTTCAACAAGAGCACATCCACTTCCGGCAGTGTTTTCAACACGACATCGGCAAACCGATTGGAATCCTCGCTCACCACATCCACACTGGTCGTCATGCCGGCGTTGCGCGCGGCGCGCAACACTTCAGCCGCCCGGGTTCCCAATGGGCCTGGAGCATCCAGTGTGTCCAGCAACAGCAGATATCCCAGATGAAACCATTTTGCCCGCGTGGCACCGAAATCGAAATGTTCCGGTCCCAGCAAGGCATTGGCCCCGCGCTGGTGAAAAAATGTCCGACGGCCGGTGCTCTGAACGGTCATGACGTCGGTGTAGGAAGTTGGCACATCCGGAATCGTGCGCAACTGTGCCGTGTCGATGTCATGATTTTTACAGTCATCCAGGATCCAGCGTCCAGCCCCATCCGTTCCGATCAGTCCCGCCGCCTCAAGTGAAAAGTCGGCCCCGAGACGACGCAGATCCTTGAGTACATTGTAAGGTGAACCGCCATTGGCTTCGGATTCGCCGAGAATATTGGCTAACGTATCCTGTTCCGGGAAAACATCCACAAGCTTGACCCGGTCGACGATCCAGTTGCCACCCGCTAAAATTCCCCGACGGGAACTCATGGCTGAATCCAGGATTTGGTTTCGTGGGCGCGCAACGCTGCATCGAAAATACGATGACTGGCCAGCGCTTCGCCAGGCCGCACACAGCCCAAACGGTTGCGAAGGGTTCCTGCCCATTCCGCAGCAAACGCCGCGAGCATTTGCAGCAGACAATCGGGAAAACCGGTTTCGAAAATGCCCCCGGTAATGGTCTTGAAAGCAGTCTGATGACCGAGATCCACACGCATCCAGGATTGCTCTCCGTTGCGGATGTGAAACTCCCAAA
Organism: uncultured Opitutaceae bacterium; assembly: GCA_964646535.1. Classification (GTDB taxonomy): domain Bacteria; phylum Verrucomicrobiota; class Verrucomicrobiia; order Opitutales; family UBA2995; genus CAZYDZ01. The sequence goes on along the minus strand of CAZYDZ010000006.1, from coordinate 20,695 downwards.
AGGCCTTGGGATCCCTGGTCGAAAAACGTACGCCACCCTCGGTTCCCAGAACCTCAATATACCAGGTGTTGGTCTCTCCCGGCGCCAGGCGTTTCATTTCCAGACGCATGGGAACCGCTTCGCTTCCGATCTCCACTTCGGTATGAATCAACGCATTATCCCAGGTATCGCATACAACCAGCCCCCCTCGTCCATCCGGCCGCGTCGGATATCCCCGCTGAAGCTGTGCAGTCAATTGTTTAGGCATCCATCCCAAGCGCAACGGCAAGTGCAACGCATGCATTCCCAAATCCCCCATTACGCCGATTTTGCCACAGGTGGTGGATTGACGTTTCCAGTTAGAGGGCTTGTTCGGATCCAGATCGCTCGAATGCAACAAGCCGGAGCGGATTTCCAGAATGCGTCCGAGTTTCCCGGCAGAGACCGCCTGGACTACCCGTTGAGCGCCCGGGAGGAAAGGGAACTCCGAACTGCAACGCACGAAACGTCCGGTTTTCTCCACCGCTGCCGCAATCGTGCGCGCCGCCGCCAGATCAATGCCAAACGGTTTTTCCGCGAGTAAATCTTTGCCCGCCTGGAGCACGTCCAGATAAATCCGTTCGTGCAAATGATGCGGCACGGCCACATAAACCGCATCCACCTCTGGAGATGCCAGTAATTCCGCATAGTCAGAAGTCAGGAGCGACACCCCCGGCACCTGGCAAAACCATTCGCGGGCGGACTCCTGCAAATCGCAAACCGCGGTGAGGCGACATCCCACACCCACATCCGTCAACGCAAACCACCGGCCGATGGCTGACGCGATTTCCCGTCCCATCAAGCCCCCGCCGATAATACCGAGCCGCAAGGTTTTCATCTTTTGTTTTTCAGGAAACCCATTGCCTGGTCCGCAGTCGCCCCCTCGTGTACGATTGCCATCAACGCGCGGGTCATACCCACCGGATTGGGATGCTGAATGATGTTGCGTCCATAGACAATGCCGTGCACCCCCTGTTCGATCAGGTTTTCCGTACGTTGCAGGATTTCCAGGTCTCCCGCACGGCCGCCGCCGCGCACCAGTACCGGAACACGAGCGGCTTCGACAATCTCATGATAGACGGAAAGGTCATGGGTTGGGTCGGCCTTGATAATATCGGCTCCCAGCTCCGCGGCCTGACGCACGAGTGGAAGGATCTGGTCCCGATTGCCATCGACCATGTAGCCGCCCGCTTCTTCATTCGGACGAAACACGAGCGGCTCAATCATCAATGGCATGCCGTAATGATCGCATTCCGGTTTGATTTGTAAAATGTTGTCAATGCACTCGGCCGTGACTTCAGGCTGGTTTGGTATCTGGAAAAGATTGACCACCACACAGGCGGCATCCAGGCGCACCGCCTGTAACACGGGTTCCGCCAGCATACGGCTGTAAAGCATGCGGGGAAGGGTTTTCCCGTACACATTGGCTACATCGGTACGGAGGACCAATGCCGGACGATGTTTGCCCGGCAAGGATTGAAGCAGCTCAGCTTGGCCAGTGGTCAACTGAATGGCATCCGGACCGGCTTCAGCCAGGATGGTCACCGCTTTCTGCAAATCGGTGATGCCTTGGAGGAACCCGAGTTCATTGAAGAACCCATGATCGATGGCGACATCGAAACACCGTTTGGATGTCGGATTGAAAAGCCGGTTGAGGCGATATGATTTCATCATCTCTCCTCGTTCAACTTACGCCCATCAGATGTTTCAGGGTGAACAATTCCAAACCTTCGTAATCACGGTTTGCGATAAACGCCTGTTCCGCAGCGTGATCCCATGACCGGACTTTTTCAAGCAGGTGAAGAAAAAGCGCGCGGCTGTTGCTCAAATGCGCGGTAACCGGGAAACCCTTCTGGGTTCGCATGGCTTTGACATCCAACCCGATGAATTCTCCGTTCCGCCCATAGCCAGCCTCCTCCAGCACTCGCACCTGATTGAAAGCCGCTCTTAAATTGACCGATCCGAAGTTTTTGTCCTGATCGTATTTCAGCCCGTTCTGGTCATTAAGGTGTACGCTGCCGAGTTTGCCATGGGCCAACGCAAATGCCATCTCATCCGAGGCATCCAGTCCCGTCAGAAGAGCGTGCGCTGTTTCAATCACGCTTTTGACGCGGTTCGAGTCCGCGGATGCGTAAGAAAGCGCCACAGCATG
>CAZYDZ010000006.1:0-18515 GCA_964646535.1 uncultured Opitutaceae bacterium | reverse complement strand
GCATGCCCCACCGTGGGAACATAAGCCTGGTCGGTGGGTTCGTTCGGTTTTGGCTCAATCCAGATCTCAATGGTTTTGTCGTAGTCCAGTACCTGATTGATGGCGTCCAGTATGCGCTGGTAGGCAATCCGCGCGTTCTTGGATTCGCGGATATAGGTACCTTCGCGAGCCAGCCATAAGACAATGGCCTTACTCCCGATGTTTTTCGCAATGTCCACGCAACGCAAGGTGCGGGTAATGGCGTATTGGCGATCGGAAGCGCTATTGGAAGTAAATCCTCCGTCAATTGTAGGAGTGGCAAACCAGAGACGGGGAGCCACGAATTCAGGAATCAACCCTTCGCTGTCAAGCAGGGCCTTGACACTTTTACACCGCTCGTCCACTTGTGCGGGACTCAGCTCGTCCAATCCGGGAACGACATCGTCATCATGAAATTGCACTCCGTCAAACCCCAGAGACTTGTATAGAGCGAATTTTTTCTCGTGAGGAAATGGATCCCGCACTTCGTGACCGAACGGGTCGGCCCCTTCATGAATATTCCACGGGCCAAAGGAAAAACGATGTGTAATCGGAGAATGAGTCATAATTAGGAAAAAAAGCATGCTATCCTACCTCAAACTACCCCGTCTACACTTTCCCATTCTTGCGAATGGGTGGCAATTCTTGCGGTCGAGGAGAGCTGCTGCCCGGTTCGCGGCATAAAGCCGCTACATCATGAGGCTTCGTGTGAGATTCATTCGTATCTGCGGTTAGCCTGTGGATCTCAATACCAGGAAATAGCCAAAATACCTGCCAGGGTAAGCAGTAGGCCGACATAATGGATCGGCTTGCTCTGTTCGCGGACCACAAAAATGGTATAGCCTGCGAAGCACAGGATGTTTGTTCCCGCAACCAGTGGAACGGCAATCGCTGCTGACTGGTGGGTATTCAGCACGTCAATCGCCAGATAAACCAGCCGTATTGCCACCGTCGCAATCAAGGCAATGCCTGCAGACCACATCCACACACGCAATGAGGGTATCGGAACACGCCCGCGCTCCTTGGCATACAGCAGCCATGCCCCAAACGCGCAGCCAGAGAACTGTAGTCCCGCCCGTATGTCCGCGCTATCCTGCCATCCCGCCCAATAAGAGGGCCATACCATCAACATCTGGTGGATTCCCATCAGAACAAACCCCGCCAGCGCCAGCACAATCCATTTTCGGTTTTTTGTGGAACTTGCCGAATGCCCCCGCAGAACAGGCAGAAGCATGCCTGCCAGCAGTAAAAGTATGCCAGTCGTCCGCACCCAATTGGCTGTGTCTCCGAATACCAGAACCCCCAACAGGAATGTCCAGACCAGCGCCGATTGCCCGATTACCCAGACTAGACTGTTGTGTCCGCTGCGCATTGCCCGCTGCATCAGGGTTAATCCGAACACATTGAACACGCCCGAGATCAGAATGACCGCCACCAGTTTTCCCAGATATGGCGCCTGCCCCAAGCGAATGGCCTCAAAATCAGAGAACAGGGAAAAACTCAGCACGGCCACCAGCGCCATGTACACCAACTGAAACTGACGGTAATTCAATCCGCTGCGGGAAAAGAAACTCATGGCCACTCCCACCAGAGACCAGCCAAATCCCGAAATCACGGCATACAAAATACCCAACCACATACAATCCGCTTATTCTGAATACAAAGCAGCAGAACACCATGAATCGTCCAAATCACAAAGCAACCAGATAAATGGTATCCTGCAAAATATCATTGGCGTTGATCAGACCGATCAGTTGCGTTGACAGCATCCGAATTCAGTGGGCCAGGCAATCCTTCGGAGTCTATTGTAAAGAAGAACCCTTTGTTCTTTTAATAATTTAGGATTCACAAATGATATGATTTTGCCAATATGCTGACATGCAACCAAAGGAGAAGTCACCGATATTTCCGTACTGGCCGTTCTGGCTGGCGGACGGGCTGTTGCTTACCTGGGCTGCTCTGATATGGGGATTTTCGGAAGAGTCACACAGTATGGCGGCCCATTCGTTCTATGTACTGGCGGTGTTGCTGGCATTCGTTTTCGGTGTTGCCCCCATATTTCTGGAGAAATGGGTGTTGGCGAAAGAGCGGCAGCGGCGATTGGAGGCTGAGTTCCAGAGTCAGGTGGCGCGGGCGTTGGGAGAGATTCTGGATCGTCTTGTCGCCGGGGCGGCGGGTGCGCCTGCTTCACTTGCGTCGGCGCGTAGCGCGGAACAGCCGGATTGGCTGAAGCCTGCCCTGGAGGTGATTGGCGAGCGGTTGACTGCGCTGCACACACAATTGGAACGTATGGTTCCGACAGAAGAGGCATCTGATGGCAAGAAGGGAGGACGCCGTGGCGTGAATGGGATTCTGTATCCTCCCAAAACCAAAGCCAGTTGGGTGAACAAAGGAGAAAAAGTCCGTGAAGAGATTCCTGTGGAGGCAGAAGCGGATGTTGCCGAAGAGGATAAAAACGGAGCTGAAACCGAGGCTCCTGAGCGGCTGCCCCTGGAAGTGTGGGTCATGGCTCTGGTGGGAATAGGGAATCGCCCCTATTTGCGGGGGAATCTGCCTGGATTGTCCGAGAGCAAGGGTGTTTCCATGGAATTTATGGAGATAGGTAAATGGAGATGGATCGGCGAGGAAGTGGAGGAGTTGAAGAATCTTTCCGTGGAAGTCTGGTTGAACGACACAATACCAGCGAAGAACAATCCAGTGATTGTAACGCACCACATGACTGAAATACGACCTGCTTTTCCTTGAGACGTGTTATTATCTGAAAATCAGTTATATCGTGTAAGCACGCCGCGACGTCCTCCGTTGAACACGGTGGAAGGTGGTATTGTTGTGCTTACTATCACATGGTTTATTCTGGCGACCTGGTGGCTGGGTGCAGTACATCTCATTCCCCAACTGCTCCTGTTGCTGATTAGTTCACTGGCGTTGGGGCTGGCGTTGCTGGCGCCCTCGCAAAGTCCGGAAAGCAGGATACAAAGAGCGCGTAAACTGCTGCGTTTTCCCGTATTTTGGCTGGGAGTGATCTTGCTGGGATACATGGCGGTACAGTGGAGCAATCCCGAGCATATGTACTATGAATACATGGGTTACCATGGATTGACGACCAAGGATCTGCGCGGCTACTCAGAGATGCAGTTGTCCACCATGACGGTGGGGGAATTTCGCAATGTTCCTTCTTTTGATCCCATCAAGTGGTTGCCAACCAGTGTATATACACCTTTTGAGGACCGTAATCCGCTGCGCATCATGGTGCTTCATGGGGGGATATGGATGTTGTATTGCGCCATGTGGATTGGGTTCACCCGCCGCCGTTCAGTCCACATTGTGGTGTCTGTGGTCATCGTCAACGTATTGCTTTTTTCACTGGTGGCCATTGCGCAGGAATGGTTGCATGTGCGTAAGATCATGGGGTTCATTGATGCTCCCACATATACGTTTATTGGCTCCTTTATCTATCGGGGGCATGGGGCTGCGTTCATGAATTGCGGCATCGTTCTCGCTCTGGGGATGTATTTTCACTACGGTAAGGTAAAGCGGGCAGCGGAGAGTTCGGGGTTTATCCTGGTGTATCTTGTGCTGGCGCTGGTGATGTCTGTTGGCGTGTTGATGTCCGCATCGCGGATGGGGATTATCTGCTGTGGCATCCTATGGCTGGTGTTTGTGATTTTCTTTATTCACGATTGGTTTTGCCATCGCTGGTTTTCTCCCTCGCGCATTGGAACAGTAGTTCTGGTTCCTGTGTTTGCTGTGGTTACCTACATCGTGACAGACGGCCAGTTTGATCGGTCCATACGCCGGTTTGAAACCATGGAGCGTTACGGATACTCGATTGATAATCGCTGGATTCAGAATGATGCAACGCTCGATATGATAGAGGATCGCCTGTGGACTGGATGGGGTGCAGGCTCCTATCGTTGGGTGTTTCCGAAATATCAACGGGAGTACAGGGAGGATTTGGGGTCTCCAGCCAGGAGACGCTATCATCATGCCCATAATGATATCCTGCAACCCGTTGCCGAGCTAGGGGTGTTGGGGTGCATTCCTCTAATGGGAATTATCGGCTTCTGGTTGATGCGGGCGATTCGCAATTATCGTTATCTGGATCACGGAGTCATCCTGATGATTGTCGGTTGCATGGTGATCCTGGTTCATGCGTTTACGGATCCATTGTTTCACAGTGAGGCCATTCTGGGTATGTGGAGTATGGCGTTGATCGTTCCCGTATTTGTAACCAGCCTGATGCGGGTGAAGGGGTTGCGCCATCCTTTCGATTAATATGAGTCTGCCGTTGATTACATTGAAGCGGGGGAGCGCCGCACGCGCCCTCAGTGGACACCCATGGGTGTTTGGAAACGAATTGGAAGCTCCGGTAGAGAAGGAGCACAAGGGCTGGTTGGCGGCTTTGGAAGACCAGCGAAAACGCTTTCTCGGAGTCGGTATCGTCAATCCTGATTCACAGATTGTATGGCGTCGTGTATCGCGGGAGCCGATTGCAAACGAGGGAGAGTTGTGGGACAGAAGGTTATCGGATGCGGTTGGCAAGAGAGAGTGTATTCCTGGTCTGGATACGGAGTTCCACCGTCTTGTCTGGTCTGAAAGCGATGAATTACCAGGTTTGGTGGTGGACCGCTATGGAACCACACTGGTCGTACAATTGTTGACGGCCGCCATGGATCAGCGCAAGGAGTGGATTGCGCAATGGTTGCAGTCTCGTTTCGCAGGTGCGGAGATTGTATTTCGGCAGGACAATCCCGTACGGGAAAAAGAGGGATTACCCATTATCGCGCCTCAGGAAGAAGGGGTTCGCTGGTGGCAGATGTCCGACTTGCAATGGGCGTTCCCGCTGGGGAACGGTCAGAAAACCGGTTTTTTTCTCGATCAACTGTTACAGCAGCGTCATGTAGCGAAAACGTATGCGCGCGGAGCACGGGTTCTGGATCTGTTCAGCCACACGGGAGGGTTTGCGGTTCGTGCAGCCCACGCAGGCGCCAGCTCGGTGACTGCCGTGGAAATTTCTGCCGATGCGGTGGTTTTGGGAAAAGAAATCTGCCGCAAGAATCAGTTGTCGGTGGATTGGGTGGAAGGAAACGTATTCGATTATTTATCCACACCAACAGAGGAGCGTTTTGATCTGATCATTCTGGATCCTCCCAATTTCTGTAAGAGCGCCCAGGCGTTGCCTGGAGCGATTCGCGGATACAAGGAGTGTCATTTGAGGGCGTTGGGACTGTTGGCTCCAGGAGGGGTGTTGGCGACCTACTGTTGTTCACATCACATGGATCGCGGATTGTTTGAGCAGACCATTCGCGACGCGGCAGGGGATGCAGGGGCCTCCTTGGAAATTCTGGAGGAAGTGAGCCAAAGTCCCGATCACCCGCGCTATCTGGAGATGCCTGAGAGCGGGTATTTCAAGGGGATGATCTATCGGTTGGCGGGACGCTTTCCCAAGCCACTGCCACGCACTGGCAAACGGTTTCAACACAAGGGATGAGCGAGTCCTGGTGGTTGTTAAGAGGGTTGTCGCTGGTATTTCTTGTAGGAGTCCTGACTCGGTCTGGACGCCCCGAATGTGGGGTGGCCTGGTTGTGGCGTAAAGCCGCTCCTGCATTTTTACAGTAAGCCGACTGAAACCTGGTAGTAGCCAGGGCGTGCTTTTTTCCAGAACGGATGCTCCTGGATACGCAGCCGCAGCCATTCATCCTTGGACGCGTGACCTGTATAGGAGTCGATCAGTGTCGGACTGAACAATCCTTCGGGAGTGACCAGTACGCGAAATTCCAAAGGGCGTTGCAGGCTCTCTGAGAAGTCTTCATCGCCAGGGACCGCGAAAAGATCCGAGAGCAGGATTTCCTGATCGGGGAACGACTGGATTCTAATTGGTAAAAGGGTGGACGAAGAGGAGAGCGCAATGCGTGACTCAGGCAGATCGCGGATTTTCCAGTAGGTGGAGTAATCAAAGCTTTGTCTCGACAGTAAGTCTGCCGTGGAGATTTTCCTGTGATAGTAGTCCGCGGGGTCGGGACTGACTTCCTCCCACGCCTGCGGATTGTGGATGAGGAACTCGGGGGCAAACAGTTCCGATACTGCGGGAAAATGTTTTTTGTGTACAGGATCAGGCAATGGAAAGGAGTAATTCCAGTAGGTGGGCAGAAAGAGTGGCGTCGAATCAATGTAGGCGCCTTCCATACGACGCACTTCATCCGCCTCGGATATCCATAGGATTTGCATGGGTGGTGGTGTCACAGGAGGCTCCGTGCGGACAAGTTCAGGCAGGGGAATCCACCATGCCAGCAGGATGGTGAGGACAGCAAGGCAGACTGTGATGTGGCTGGCTTTCACCGTATCACTGGGAGGTAGAGCGGGAAGCTATGGTTTCTGCCTCCATAATAACGCGATGAACGCCAGCTTCGCTCAATGCGTCCCATATTGGTTGAATTTGTTCCAGGGAGAGGATGCGGTTGCTGCGCACCAGTAGATAAACCTCCTGGTTTTGTTGTTGCTGGACGAAGTCGCGCATGACGGACTTCAGGCTGGCAATGGACAGAATACGACCCTCAAAGAATATGGAGCTGGGATCGTATATGGTGAGGACGGCATTGGGTGGGCGGTCTGGTATGTCGTGGTTGGCTTCGAGGCCGATCAAGTCCATGCTGAGACCGTGTGACACAAACAGAGAGTTTGCTGAGAAGAGTGTGAACAGGGCAAGAACACCCACACTGATATAGGGGATACCGTCCAGACCAAAACCAGGTTTCTTCAGATGTTGGGAGAACTGTAGGTGCGAATCCTTCATTGTGAAGCAGTGAAGTTGGATTCATTGGGGAGTTCACGATAGAGAAAATTACAGAGATGATGTCCCGCCCATTCCATGTCGTGGGCAATGGCGCGCACACGGCTGGATAAAAAATGATGGCTGAGATAGCAGAACAAAGCAATGACTAGCCCCAGTAGTGTGGAGAGCAGGGCAGGGCCCAACCCTCCGGCAACCTGATTGAAGGTCAGATAGGTTTGTTGGGGAGACATTTCCTCGAAAATCCTGTACAGCCCCAATATCGTGCCGATCAGCCCCAGCAGGGATGCTGCGCGGGCGATGGCGACAAGGGAAGAAATACGCCGTTCCAGAAAGGGCAACTGTGCCAGGCCTTCTTCGTGCATGGCGTGTACCATATGATCTTCTCCCTTGCCATATTGCAGCAGGCCGGCCTTGAGTGTGGCCGCAACAGGTCCCGGTGTTTCTTCACAGACGGTCAGCGCCTCCATGTTGCGGCCGTCTCGCAGGATGTTTTTCAATCCGTCAACAAACTGGGCTGCGCGTATTTGCCCGCGGTGCAGGAACAGGGTGCGTTCCAGAAACAAGAAGAACGCAATGAAGAACAGAATCCCCAACAGTAGGAAGATGGGGTTTCCCTTTTCCAGAATAGTGGTCAGGTCGGTGAGATTCACGGTGTTTGTGTGTCTTGTCGTGGTGGGTGAGAGTTTTTCAATCTTTCCATGCGCGTAGTGATCAGATTGGACAATCCTGGCAGCGACAGGCTGCGCAGATATGTATAGAGCCTTAACGACTCCTCACGCAAACCCTGTGCTTCCAGTATGTCAATCAATTCCAATACAGAGCGCACGGACCAGTAGCGCCCCTGTGGGCCTGTTATCTTCGGATCGGCAGCGTTTTGCAGGAACTCATTGAAGACTTCGTTGAACACTTCTATTGCCTGTTGATTTTCTCCGAGACGACGCAGGACAAATCCCTCTTGGAAGCCTGCCTCGGCTCTCAGGTCAGCGGGTAATGTACGGATATTTCGAATACGTTCCAGATAGGAGCGGGCTTCTTCCAGGTTCTGTCGGTCGAGATTGCCGAGGGCAATCAGGCAGTAGGCGAGATGGAGCTGTGCCGTGTATTGTTCCAGATCGTTGCGCGCCTGCTGCATCAGGGTGCGGTAGATGCCTGCGGCAGAGGAGAACTGGCTCATCTTGCGCAAAATCTCCCCTTGGCGCAGGCGGGCCTGGAAACGGAGCCGCCGTTCTTCAGGATAGTTGCGCACAATGCGCTCAAGCAGCGCAATGGCCTGGTCAAAACTGGAGTTGATACCTCGCTGTTCCGCCTTGGCTGCTGCCTCGAACAAGGCGAGCGGGGCATATTTGGAGGATGGGAAGCGATCGGCGATTTCCTGTAGCGCGGCTTGTGATTCGACAATCTGGTTTCTTGCTTCATGGAAGCGCGCTTTCAGCAACAGGGAAAGAATTTCGATTTCCTCGGTTGGTTGGAGCTGCTGAATCAGCACCAAGGTTTCCATGGCTTCTGTGACTCTGTTTTCCTGGAAAAAGGCCTGGGCTCGTATCAACAGGGTATGTCCGATCAGATGTTTGTGGGTAGCGGGTGTGGATTGCTCTTTCTGTTGTTCCAGAGAATCCAGTAGCTGGGAGGTCATTTGCAAGGTTTCATCGGGGTTTCCATCGATCAGGGACAGGTCTGCTTTCAGCCACTGGAAGCGCCAGCGAAGCTCAATGGGAGTAGTGTCTGAATCCAGTGAACGCTCGGCAAGCAGGTGGTTGATACGTTGGAAAGCCTCTCTCTGCATGCCCTTTTGCCGCATGGAGATCAGGAGGTTCCAGTGGATTCTCCATCTCCATTCGTTAGGCAATGTCCATTCTTCCTGGTTCAATGCGTCAATGGCTCCCAGAATATCATTGGTGATCAGATAGGTTTGTACCAACTGAAAAAGCGCCAGCGCCCGCATGTTTTCGTCGCGCAGTTCACGAATGGAGGCTGCGTAGGCGTTGCGCGCAGCCGCGTAGTCTTTGTTCAGGAAGTACACATCGCCCAGCAATACCTGAATCCGCGCGCGTTGGGGGATTGAGTGTACCAGATTGCGATAACGCAATAACAACTCCGCGGTATCGCGCAACCGCTGCGGATTGTCCTCCCAGGCATTGCGCGCGAGCAGGTAGATGGTAGGTTTGAGCAGGTTGGAGCCAGGGAACTGTTCCAGTATGCGGTGGGCAAGCTCGGCAGCTTCTCCCTTTTTGTTATCCAGTTGTGCGGCTTGTGCGCGCAGGTAAAGAATCGTGTCCAGCAGGGGATGTTCTTCTTTCCTGTCGATCAACACATCCAGAAAATCAATGAATCCTTCGCGGTTATTTTCCATCTCGTGTTGTGCGAGCAGGTACAAGGCCAGTCCCTGCCATTCACGGTTGCGTCCAGAAGAAACCAGCCTGCGCAGGTTATCTGCCCCGGTACTGGACGAGGCCCCTGCAATATGGCCGATTAGCAGCCTGAACAGGTCTTCCTCGCGCGATTCTGTTCCGCGCAGGCTGTTCAGTTGTTTCTCGGCAACTTCGAGCGCCTTGCCGGTATGCCCCAGGCTTTGCAGTGCCAATATGTACTGACGGGCAAACTGAAAACCGAGTTGTCCGCCATAAAACTGTTCCGATTTCTGTCTTAGTTGTTCCAGCGCAGCCTCATCAATTTGTTGTTCAAGCTGCACTCTTTGCAGGAAAAACAGATCCCACAGAATTTGGTGCATGGGTGTCTCAATCGAATCCTTTGCCCGCTCCAGAAATTCTTCCCGCAGCATATCATCTTCCGCCTCTTCCGCGACAAAGGCCTGGATCAGGTAGTACCAGAACCAGTCACTGGTATCCAGATCGATGGAGCGAACCTGTTGCAGCGCCTCGCGGGATTTGGCGGTATTGCGTTCCTGCTCATAAATCAGGGACAACCTCAGGTTGCGCGCGCTGGAATTCAGTTGCTGGCGGCTGGTCAGCAGTTTTTCCGCGGCTTGCCGCTCACCGAGTGCAATGAGGGCATCAACGTGACACAAGGACAATTCAGGAGGAATGGCATCGGGTTGCCCCTCCCATGCTCTTTCCAGGTTCTGGCAGATGGTTTTCGCAAGATAGGGCAGGCCGCCAGTCAAAGCATTTTCTGCTTGTGTCAGACGCCAGCGGAAATCGGCCTTGGTGAAGGAGGAGATATCGGGGACGGTGGGCGCCTGGAGTATCTCAAGAGCTCCCTGTGAGGGCGATTCTTGTTCCGTGTTTTGGCCCTGGCCAAAGAATGGAACTGCCATCGCAAACAGCAGGATGGCAGTCCACAAGGGAAATGAAACTGTTTTTAACTCATTCCACATCAGATGTGGCGTGAATCATTGGTGTCCTTATTCTGATAACCACTGTTCTGACGTTGATGATTCACCTGATTTTTCTTCAAGTAGGCATTGTACAGGTCGTCTGGGCTCATGCCGAGAACCTGGGCAAGGGAAACGAGAAAGTGAAACAGATCAATGACCTCGACACGGGCGTTCTGTTCGTCGAATTCCTGGTAACGTGCCCACCATTTCCAGGGCACTGAGTCGATCAGTTCAGCCAGTTCCTGCTGCATGGCACGGGTGTAGTTCAGAACCCATTTGGTTTTTTCTTCCACCGACAGGCCGTTTGTGTGAACCCCGATACGCAGGTTCAGTTCATGTTGCAGACGAAAAATTTCTTCAAGTTTGTCCATGTCACCACCGATAACGGTTTCCGTGATCCCTCGCAAGAAAATCGAGCAACACGAGAGACTGAAAGTGGTAGGCTGGCTCAGAGAAATAGTGGACAGGGTGTGGTGGTGGACATTGTAGGAGCGGCTTTACGCCGCGACCCATAGGACCCATAGCTGCACTGCTGGCAACTCGAATTCAGAGAGCTTTGCAATCCTTCGTGGTTCTGATCGGGGCTACAAGAGGGTTCAGGGATTCAAAAGGGAGCGCAGGTTGGCCCAGGTGTGCAGGCTGTCGAGGAGGAAGGATTCCATGGCAGGACCTTCAGGGAGGTTGACGTCCAGCAGGAAACGGGTGTGTTCGAGCCGTTGAACGATACGTTCTCCTGCGAGAATCCTGTGTCTTTCGGGGTGGAGGCGGATGAAATCCACGGTGGATTGTTCGATTTCCTGCAGGAAGCGGTGTCTGAGCGCGCGCTGTTTACCCGTGCGATATGCATCACTTTCCTCCTCGCTCATATTTTGTTCAGTGGAGTCTGTTTCCGCGGTTTCCTCGATTTGTTCAATAGCCGTTTTGAGTATGGATTCGTAACGGGGGATCAGATCGTAAATGGTAAACAGCGGTTCTGTGCGGAAGCGTGGCTTGTGCTCAGACAGGCCGTTGAGCGCGTGCATCCAATGAGTGTAATCGTCGAGCCATTGCTGCCAACCGTCTGGCTGTGCCTGCTTCTGATCCACGCGGATACAGAAAGACATGCAGCGGCTGCGAATGGTATCCAGCAGAGAGTAATAGCGGGTTGTCAGCAGAATCAGAACCGTGTTCTGCGGCGGTTCCTCCAGGGTTTTCAGGAAGATGTTGGAGGAGCTGGTGTGCAGGCGGTCGGCATCCGACAGGATCGCCACCTTGCGTGGTGCGGAGTGGGGCGTTTGCTGAACATTGCGGATCAGTTCACGTATCTGTTCGGCGGAGATTTGCCGCATTTTGTTCTGCGGGCGGATGTAAAACAGATCGGGGTGTTCACACGCGCCGTCTGCGGGCGGGGTGGGGATTTCCAGCAGGGAAACAGCCATTTCCCTTGCCAGCGCTTCCAATGCGGCCATGGACGGCCCAAAGAAGAGCAGGGCATGCGGAATTCGGTTTTCCTGCAATGCCCGTCGCAGTACCTGCGACGCGGGCAGTTCAGCGAGGCCAGTTGGTAAATCGTTGTGAAAGCTCATGCCAGATCTGATCCGCGATCGTATGGATATCCTGCTGTGCGGAAACCACAAGGAAGCGCTCAGGAAGGGATTGGGCAAGGACCAGATAGCCCTGACGAACACGTTGGTAAAAATCAATGCTTTCGGATTCCATGCGGTCAGGTTTTCCCTTGCCTCTGACTGAGGCGCGTCGCATGCCTTCCTCTGCGTCAATGTCCAACACCAGGGTGGCATCTGGAAACAGGTTGCCAACGGCAAACTCATTGACTGCCTGTACGCGCGAGGAAGCAAGTTTGCGCGCGATACCCTGATATACTGTGGTGGAGTCCAGATAGCGGTCGCAGAGGACGACTTTCCCTTCCTGCAGGGCTGGCGCAATGATTTCGCGCACCAACTGGGCGCGGCTTGCGGCAAACAGCAGCAATTCCGTTTCAGGAAACATGCGGCTGGCATTGGCGTCGTGTTTCAGCAGGTGTCGGATGGATTCGCCGATGGCGGTCCCGCCTGGTTCGCGTACCACTACGGGTGTCATGCCGTGTCGCTCCAGACGCTCTGCCAGCAATCGGATCTGGGTGGTCTTGCCACTCCCTTCGGAACCTTCGAAGGAAATGAACTGACCGAGCTGCTTGGTGGTTGTCGGACTCATTCGTCGCTCAGTCCTTTTTCCCACTGCTCAAGGAATTGTTCCAGGCCCTCAACGGTGGGGCTTTTGCCTTCGCGCACGTAATAGCCTGAAGTGGACACGGCCAGGGTCAGGCCTTGATCAGGTGGCAATTTCAACAATTGGCTGAGAGAAAAACCTGCATTGAAGTGATCTCCCGCTCCAGTGGTCAGTTTGGGACGCGGGCACCAGGGACCGTCCACATACCATGAGGACTCACGGGTGGCACAGGAGGCACCGCGCGTCGGGTGAATCAACACAGTGTTGATGTCCAGTTTTTCGCGGATAGCGGAAGCCATTTGGCGCAGGTCGTCAGGAGACTCGCCGGGAGGGGTGCCGATCAGGGCATCGTACACCTGTAACCCCTCCTTCAGGTTCAGGCCCAGTGTGACGGAGCCATGTTTTTCGAAGCGGCTGATTTGCTGCAATACCTGGCGCAGGTCTTCCTGGGAACGCTTTTGTGGGTCCGCGAGGTCAAAGAAGAAAATGCGGTGATCGGATTGTGGCAATTGCGGCAGCAATTCACTCACGATTTCAGCAAAGACAGTGGTCAAATGCGGAATCATAGTCCAGTTGACCAGCGCGATCAGGTTGGCTTCGGCGAACAGCTTGTAAAAAGCCTCTTTGCCAACCGCCTTAAGGATATTGAGGTAGGTAATCTCATCCAGGGATGCCATTTCGCCGCACAGCAGTTTCCCGTCGTGAAATTCAATGGCGTTGGTGATACCTGGGTTACAAAGGGAAATAGCGTTGGTCTTGCTGGCGAAATCGTGGAAAACAGGATGGATGTCAGGTGCTCCTAGTGCCCCAATATAGCGCAGGGGTACGCCTGCTTCCACCAGCGCCTGCCCCATGATCGGACCGTTGCCCCCGAGCTTTTCCAGTTGGGGTACATATTCCAGATTGGTGCTCTTGCCGGATGCCTGCAGAATACGGCGTCCGTAGGATTCGATGGAGGTAATGGCATCGTAATCCACGCCAGGACCACGTCGCTGATCCACAACCTGGATAATACGATCCACGAAGCCGTCAAAGCCAGCCACGGCCTTGAGCTTGGACAATTGGCCCTTGCGATTGCGGATAGATTGCAGAGTATCGGTTTTTAGAGACATATCGGTATTGGTTCACGCTAGAGAAATTCAAGACCAGGGCGCAACTGCAAACCGATCTGTGATACCGGCGACCCGATTTCCATGAGCTTTGCAGTGCTCGCCTAAGTGTTTGCAAGGTAAATTGTTATGAAAAATGTTTCACAAAAAGAATACAAAATGGTTTTTGGAGATAGTATGTGCCTTGGTTTTGATATATCTTGACAACATAATACCGTTCACAAGTAGAGTATATTTTATATGAAACGTCGTTTGATCCAACTCTTGCACCCGTGTTCTGTTTTGTTCCTTTTTATTGTGGCTGTGCTGGGGACTTCGCTGGTTACCGCGGAGCCTGAGCCTGAAGTACAGGCAATGGCGATTGCGGAGAATCCGATTATATTGCACGTAGGGGCAAAGAAGAAGGTGCCGGTGAAGGTTTTGCCCGCTGCAGCGGCCAAACAGCCGTTGCAGTATGAAAGCGGCAACAGCGGCTTCTTTACCGTGGATGCGAACGGGGTGTTGACGGGTATTCACGAAGGCACTACTGGTTTGTCGGTAACTGCGCCAAGCGGTGTTCGGGTGGATGTCCAGGTGAAAGTGGAGGCAGCCCCTGAAAAACCTGTTCAGGTTGCTCCCAAGGTGGTGCAGGTTACGAAGCCCGGGGCTACCAAGGGGATATTGATTGGCAATGCAGGAGGAGCTATCGAGCTTGGACGCACTGAGCGGATTGTGGCGCACCTGCTGCCGCACCAGGCGATCGGTACCAATCCATTTACTATTTCATCGTCCGACCCCAAAGTGTTGCGTGCGATTGACGAGATCAAGGCAGTGGAAGCGCTGAGCGAGGGAACTGCGACGATCACCGCGTCGACACTGGACGGCAATTTCAAGTCCTCTGTCACCTACACGGTTGTGCCAGCCCGTAATTTCACACATTCGGACGAGAAGACCTACCGGATTGAAGCGTCACGCTTTGGTATTCGTTATGACGATGCGTCGGAGGAAGCGGCTAAGGCGAACAGTGCGGGATTGTACAAGGCAATGTTGTATACCGCAGCAAACGGTAATACCCGTTTGTTGTTGGAAGCAGGCAAGGTGCTTTATATCGAACCCAAGGACACGATTTACATGGTGAGCAATGTGCAGTTGGACCTCAACGGTTCTGAAATACGCCTGCGGCCCAATAATTATGCCCGCTATACGGCTTTTAAGTTTGCGGAGCATGCGGATCGTAAACGCGTGCTGGAGAATGCCTCTATTGTCAATGGCACCCTGACGGGCGAACGCGACCACAAGGAGGCGCACTTCCCTGACTGGGCAAAGGATCCGAGTACAGAGGGTGGCGTCACCATCGAGTTTTACGAAGGGCGCAACAACGGTATCCGCAAGCTGACCGTGCGCAAGTCCATCGGGTTCAATATTTCCAGCGGTGTGGGCAACAAGGCGCATGGCGTGCTGCATTATGCCGGTTTTCCCATATCCGCCCGCAATATGGAGTCGGGGGGATTGGATAACCAGGGCAAGCCTGTGGTGGATGAGGGGCTGATTCGACTCAACAAGCTGATTGATATTTCGTCGTGGCCGAGCCCCTATTACACATTGGGCTATCCGATGGGATACATGGGTTATCCCTATGCGAACAGCAGAATATACGATGCGTATTTCTACGACAAGGATATGAAATTCCTGGGTGCGACCCGTGGCAATATCCGTTATCGCCAGTATGATCTGCCGAAAGGGGCCGCGTATATGAATGTCGTGTTTGCACGATTTTTCCATGTGGATTCCTTCAGGGGGGACGTTCCCACCAGAGGCAACAGTGACTTTCACGACGCCGTTGCGTTTATTGACAACTTCGCCATGCCGATCAACAACTACATGATCGACTGTGTGATTGAGGATAACTACTCATGCGGTTTTGCTGCCTGTGGTGGACAGGGCTGGTTGATCAAGAACAACATCTTCCGTCGCAATGGCGGGCGGATGCCAGGTTGCGATATCGACTGGGAAGATGGCTGGGAGTACATGCAGAACGACCTGATTATTGGTAATTCATTTGAGTCTATGACCAATGTGATCACCTGTGCAGGAGTGGGATTCATCTTCCGCAACAATACATTCCGTGGCAGCAGCCTGTTCTATGGCCGCACCGAGCATTATTCCATGCTCAACAATGTGTTTGCCAAGGGAGAGGGAGAGAAAGCGTTCTTGACCAAGGTAGCCTACGGGTCGCAGTCGGATATTTACGCGTATGGCAACCGCTATGAAAACGCCATAGTCGGTTATGAGCGCCAGCACAAGGAAGGGGCATTCATTGGGACGTACGAAGCGACATTTACCAATGAGACCTTTGTCAACACGGTAATCCTTCGGGGCCATATTACCCGATTGGTGAATTGCAGCTTCAGCGGACAGGGCGACTACGTTTCTCTATCGGCAGGAACCTTGGATCACTGCACCTTTGCCACTGGCAGCTACACCATTGATGGCAAAGTCGTCGGTAGCGAGCTGTCCGATGTAAAACTGCGCGTGCCATTGGCCGGAACACTGGAATTGTCAGGGTGTAAGTTGACCAATGTATCGATTGATTCCGCAAAGGATGGTAATCTGGTGATTGACCAATGCGATATTGTCGTGACAAGCGATCAACCACTTATTGCGCCCGCACAAAACATGGCCAGCGCCAAAATCCTGAACAGTACCATCACGGTGAAGGTGCCTTCGTTCACCCTGTCAGGGGGATGGTATTCGAAGGATACCGGAACCACCATATTGCTGGACACGGTTCGTTTTGTGCTGCCTGAGTCATTTACAGGGTACCTCCACAAGTTTGCCTGGTACGCGGGTATCGACGATGAGAAGAAGATGACTTATGACATCGTGAATACGGACGTATCCGCATTCCACATGACTGATGAAAAGGGCGATCTGAGCAACGCCGTATTCAATATTAAGCAAAAGTAATCGAAGGGCCTCAAGCCCCTTATAGGCTCTACGATTCCCATGAGACCCAGGCAAATCGTGACTGGACGGGGTCTCCATATTCGGATAAAAGGAGTCATCATGAATATGCGGAAAATTGGGTTTTGGCGGCAGTATCAATGGCTGACGGTTTTGTTTCTACAGGCGGCGTTTCTTCTTTCTGTAAACGGTGTGCGTGCGGAAGCGCCAGCAACCGTTGAAGAGCGGGGAATCATCATTGGCAATACGGGTGGGGTGATTGAAAAGGGGCGCATGGAGCGTATGATCGCCCACTTGCTACCGCATCGTCCTATAGGAACGAATCCATTTGTCCTCAAGTCGTCAGATTCGTCTGTCATTCGGGTGATTGATGAGGCCAAGGTAATAGAGGCCGTGGGAGAGGGACAGGCTACAGTTACTGCCTCCACCTTGGATGGGCGATTCCATTCAACCGTCCATTATACTGTGGTGCCAGCCCGTGTGGACGCGCATCAGGAGGGGAAGACTTATTTGATTGAGCCTGCAAAGTTTGGTATCCGTTATGACGATGCCTCCGAGGAGGCGGCCAAGGCAAACAGCGCCGGCTTGCACCAGGCATTGCTGTACACGGCGGAAAATGGTTATACGCGCCTGCTGCTGGAGGAGAAGAAGATGTTTTACGTGGAGCCTAAGGATTCCATTCACATGGTCAGCAATGTTCAGTTGGATCTGAATGGTTCGGAGATTCGGTTGCGCCCCAATAATTACGCGCGTTACAATGCGTTTTTGTTTGCTGAGCACCCGACCCGCAGGCGCGTCCTGGAAAATGCTTCCATCGTGAACGGCACCCTGACAGGGGAGCGGGATCACAAGGCAGAGCATTATCCGAACTGGGCGAAGGATGCCAAAACCGAAGGAGCTTGCACCATCAATTTTGCGGAGGGCAGGAACAACGGTATCCGCGATCTGACCGTGCGCAAGTCGATCGGCTTCAACATTGCCAGTCGCACTGGGAGGCAGGCGTACGGCACCAAACGCTTTGCCAACTATACCATTCGTCACACCAACATGGAATTCGGCGGCTACGATGAGAAGGGGAAAGCGGTCGGTGACGATGGGCTGATGCGCACCCGGCAGCCGATAGACATATCCACACTGTCGAACTCGCATTATACGATTGGGTATCCGCTCGGTTATGTAGGCTATCCATTTGTGCATAGCCGTATCTTTGATGCTTATTTTTATGACAAGGAGATGAACCTTTTGAGCGCGAGCAGAGGAAGAATCCGTTTCCGTCTGTATGAACTGCCGGCAGGGGCGGCATTTATGCATGTGGTATTCCATCGTTTCCAGCATGAGGGTACCTACAGGGCGGGGCTGCCCACGCAGGGCAGTGCGGATTTTCAGGCGGCAGTCGCCTTTGTGGAGAC
The DNA here is from genome assembly GCA_964646535.1 of uncultured Opitutaceae bacterium. Taxonomy (GTDB): domain Bacteria; phylum Verrucomicrobiota; class Verrucomicrobiia; order Opitutales; family UBA2995; genus CAZYDZ01. The sequence continues at coordinate 704 of CAZYDZ010000006.1, read as the reverse complement.
ATCCATGCCGCCAATCAACAATTACATCATTCATTGCGTGATTGAGGATAATTATTCGACAGGCATGGCTGCCTGTGGGGGGCAGGGCTGGCTCATCAAGGACAACACCTTCCGCCGTAATGGGGGGCGGATGCCCGGGTGTGACATCGACTGGGAGGATGGCTGGGAGTACATGCAGAACGATGTGGTAACCAATAACACATTTGAGTCTCGCATGAATGTGATCACTTGTGCGGGAGTGGGACTGGTGTTTGATCACAACACGTTTCGGGGTTCCAGTATATTCTATGGCCGCACCCAGCATTATTCCTTGATTAATAACGTTTTTGCCCCAGCCGATACTGAAAAGCCTCACCAGGTGAAGTTGACACTGGAATCGCAGACGGACGTGTATTTGGTCGGCAATCGGTTTGTAAATGCAGCGGTGACCTATAAGCGCCAGCATGCGAAGCCCCCTTTTATCGGGACCTATAATGCGACATTTATCCGCGATACTTTTGAGAAGAGTTCGTTGCGTATGGCACCTTCAACCCGTGTGATCGATTGTATTTTCAACGAAAGCAGTGAGTCCTATTTCGACTAATCAATACGAGCTTCGTGTGTCACTGACCCGAATGTCGCTAGTTTAAGAGGGTAATCGCTGATTTTCCCTGTAGGAGGGGCTTTACGCCCCGACCGAATGGGTGTGGTTTTGTGTCGGGGCG
>CAZYDZ010000005.1:4037-27189 GCA_964646535.1 uncultured Opitutaceae bacterium | reverse complement strand
TGGTGAAGATCGTCTGGTTGCGATCTTCACCACAAGGATCGGCAAACGAGACCATCGGTTGAAACTCCACATCGGTCCCGGCGATGATGCTCTGCCGGTTCTCACCCTCATGTTACCGCACGAGGATTAAACCACGGGGCTTCGGCCCCTTTTTTTGTCTGGAATCCCCACCGAGTTACTCACACCTTCGCCGAGCTTTGGGGGCTCCGCTCCGGCGACTGCCTATGAAGCTCAAAGGCTTTGAATAACTCTCCACCCGCCCAACGATCCACACCCACGCCACGCGCATACGCTCAAGGGGGCTGAATAGTCCTATACGCCCGCCGACCGTTTTCCCATTGTAACGGCTATCAAGGTAGTGCCTTCGGCCTCCACCTGCATTTCCGCTCATTTCCCCCTCGTTGCGACCGCTACGGGATCGGCTTCCTCGGCATTCACTTCATTTGACTGACGCCCGTTGGAAAAGGCCCTGAAATCGGGCTATCCGAGACACTTTCACACGTTGTGAGAGAACGGCAATGGCTCGGTTTCGCTTTTTCCAATGCGAATCTACGAAGCCAAAATCAAATACGATCTCGTTTCTCTCGGTGAAGTCAAAACGCTCTCTGATCCCGAATCAGTAGTTGCCTACATGCAGGGTGCTTTCGAGGAAAACCCCATGCAGGAATCGTTCTGGGTAATTGCCCTCGACCGAAAAAACAAACCGATGGGCAGAAGCATGGTGACTTTAGGCACTGCCAGCAGTTGCCTCGTACACCCCAGAGAGGTGTTCAAGTTCGCAGTTCTGCAATCCGCCTCCGCCATCGTGGTGCTTCACAATCACCCATCCGGAGATCCTGCCCCGAGCCGGGAAGACATCCGCGTAACCCGCCAACTTCGGGAAGCCTCTCATGTCCTCGGAATCGAACTCCTCGATCACGTCATCATTGGCAACCCCGAAGGTGATCCCACCGGGCTGGGTTACTACAGCTTTCAGGATGCCGGGCTCTTATGAGCCTGGTTACGCTTCGTATCGTAGTTTTCAGTTGGCACTTGAATTGCCCATACGGAATTGACTACTTGAAGCGGATATAGGAGACTATACCCATGTTGGCTCTTCGATACAGCAATCCCCACTTGGCAAAAAAGACGGATAAGGAGTTACACTCCGATATCCGGCGTCGAGTGTACGAATCCTCTGTGTTTGAGGGTTCTCGGTTGCCAAAAGACTACGCTCCTTCCGTGCGGGATAGCGCATCCGTAAAGAAATCGACTAAAGCACGGTAGTCTTGGCTATAGCCATGAATAACGGCTTGCAGATACTTTTCACGCTGTTTGCGGCTACCCTTGCCTGTAAAGCCGTATTCCGGCACAGGCATGTTGGCCTGCAGGCATAAGAGTTCGGTGAGCCAACGCGCAAGACGTCCATTTCCTTCACGAAACGGGTGAATCAGAAGTAGCTCCGCATGGATTTCTGCGATATCGTAAACAGCCTGAATATGTGAACCGGGTCGGAACGGTGTCTTTACCGCGAGTATGGTTTGCTCAAAACGTTCCATGTTATCCGCAATCCTGAAAGCCGGTGGCCATGTAAAACCATCCTTGGACATTTCTACAGTACGGTATTGTCCCGCCCACCCATAAATTGAATCAAGCCAGTCCCTGTGCATTTGGCATATCAGCGAAGCCGTAAAACGAACCTCAGGCGTAATCCAGTTCAAGTAACGTTCTTGCACGGAGATCAAAGCATCTGCCTCAATTTTATCCATCTCTGTTTTGCGCAGAATCCCGATCTTGTTGCGCAACACACGCTGAGCCGAGCCAGGCTGATACTCGCCCTCGATTCCAGTACCGGTATTGTAACGTGCGGAACTCATAAAATCTCCTGTCCTTGGTCTATTTTTCTACATCCTGAGGGGCCACTCCTGCCAATTCATCCATTTTCACCAGAATCCGGCGTTTGTCATCCGCATAGTGCGCGGCAGTGATCTGGATTCCAGCATGACGCAGGGCTTTGCTGGCGGCATAGATGCCGTAGTTCTCGGTGACCAATCTACCATATTCCTTACGTAGAGTATGCAGAGGGCAAGTCGTATTAATCCCCTTTCCCCTAAGCCAATCCGTCAATTTCCTGAAATGCTTCTCCGCACGGTAATGGGCGTATCGGGTATCCCCTCTGGGTTTTACACGCGATTCAATGACAAAAGAACCTGTGGTCTGCTTCTTGTATTCTTTCAGCAATGTCATGACCTTCTCATCCACGAAAACACTTCCTATGGACGACTCTGTCTTCGGAGAGAAATACCGGGTAGGCTCAATTTTCACACAACACTCCTTCCAATCAATGGATGCCCACAAAAGCTTATCCATCTCATTGCGGCGTAATCCCGCAAACAGGCTTAACAAGAAAATCTTAAAAAGTTCGGGCTGGGTTGCTACTAGCTCATCTTGAGCAGCTTTTGCCAGTTTCGCAGTGTCAATTTGGCTACGGTAGCGCATATTGCCACACTTCACCAAGGCAACCCCTTCAAAAGGGTGCGGTGAGGGAATTTCCACACTTGAAAGCTTGGCAAGCAACTTGGAACTAAAAAGGGATCTCGCATTGCGGATCGCACTGTTCACGGAAAATTCAGCCTTACGCATTTTCAGCGGATCACTTCCCGCCCTTTCTAAAAACTGCTTTTGCCACTTACGCACTCGGTCCGGCGTCAGATAAAAAAGAGGGACGGAATCCACCTGGGTACGCCATGCGTCATACCCACCTCCCCTATAATCATACTTGCTCACAGAATCAGGAATTCCCTTCAACTGTGAAACGATGGTGCGAAGCCAACGATAATAGTTGGCAAAGGTTTTGGGAGATAAATGCCCCGTTTTCTCAACCGCTTTCAGGAATTCTCCTATGGTACAGTTGGTCTTTTTATCCTCCATAACCCCCTTATAACGCTTGAGGGTCTCTTCCCATCCCTGAACCCTGAGAGACTGATAGATTTCAGAGGCACGCTTGGACGCAGCAATCTTATTATTAGACCCCAAAGGAAACCACTGCCTGCGCCTGAGGTATTGAATGTAAACCTGCCATTCTTCCACGACCTGGTTCTTCCCATCTGCCAGACAATAGGAACGCTTCTTCAGTCTTTTGATCCAGTAATCCTGATGTGTTTTGGATAGGGCCATTATTCTATCTACCTTAATCACTGTCACACTTCTGTCACGTTTTTTGTGCTCTGTAATGAATATAAGATTGGTCAAGTGCGGTCACAATGATTTCATATAATTGCTTATTATCAGCTAGTTACGAAACAATAAGAGCAGAATTGACCACACTAAAAAACATATACCCTACGGACTGTTAATCACTTGGTCGTAGGTTCGAATCCTACCTGGGCAGCCATTCGACAAGCTCATGGCAGGCCGTCTACCCCAAAGTGAATCGGGTCTACACCAAAGTTTGGGGACAGGTTATTTTTCATAAGATCGATCAACCGCAAAGGGCGATGACTCGCAATCGATAGTTGTTGAAGTTTTTATATGTAGGAGGGGCTTTATGCCGCGACCCGAACGGTTTGTGTGGTTTGGTCGCGGCATAAAGCCGCTCCTACAAGGAAAAACAGCGATAACCCTCTTAAACTGGCAACATTCCCAGTATCGGCATGTTGGCTTGCAGGCATAAAAGTTCGGTGAGCCAACGCGCAAAACGTCGTGAAGCTCGTTCCCAAAACACTCCCCGCTTGACATATATACATGTGTGGACATAGCAGTTCATTATGCACCTGCGTCGCAGTCGTATTCTGGAAACACTCCGCTCTGGCGCGAGTGCCACGCTGATCAAGTTGAACTTGATCGATCCAGCCATTGTTGAGGTGGCCGGTGTTGCAGGAGCCAGTGCCTTGTGGTTGTGTAATGAACACGTCCCCAACGACTGGCTCAATCTGACCAACCAGATCCGCGCAGCCAAACTGCATGACATGGACACTGTGGTGCGCGTCAGCAAAGGCGGTTACAGCGATTACATCAAGCCGTTCGAACTGGATGCCACAGGCATCATGGTGCCTCATGTAACCAGCGCGGAAGAGGCGCGTCAGATCGTTGAATGGACGCGCTTCAAACCGATTGGCATGCGGCCGCTCGACGGCGGCAACATTGACGGACGATTCTGCCAGACTCCGCTGGAAGAATACCTTGAACACTCCAACCGCGAACGATTTGTTGTTCTGCAGATCGAAAGCCCCAAAGCGCTGGAGAACGTCGAAGCCATTGCTGCGGTTCCCGGGTTTGACATTCTTCTTTTTGGAGCAGGCGACTTCTCACATGCCATCGGTAAGCCTGGACAGATGCAAGCGCCGGAAGTCGTCGCCGCCCGCAAGCGTATCGGCGAGGTCGCCAGGGCACACGGCAAGTGGGCTGCCAGTGCGGGTCTTCCTGCGCCGAGAGCGCAGCTTGAGGACGAAGGGTACCGATTATTCAACATCGGAGCCGACGTGATCGGATTGCACAACTACATTCGCGATCAACTCCACGCCTTTAATGCCATACCCGAGGCAAAGGTCTCTCTGTATGCCGAGGCAACAAAGTAGCAAGCATCCCTAACCGTTAGAGAAGAACTGGTTATGTCGTCAGCTTCATCCTTTATCTCTTCGGCAGTCTGCGAAGAAACGTTTTCTTCATCGTGGGATGGCTCTACGCAAAGCTATCTCCTGAAGGACTATCGACATTCAGAACGATGCCCCCTGCTGCTGGTATATCTGCACGGAGCCAATAATCACCAGAATCAGGGAATGACTGCGGCGATTTACAATAATGCCTTTGGTCGCCTGGGCAGTTTTTTACAAGCACAAGGAGCCGTGTATGTTTGTCCCGAATACCGTGGCAACTCATGGATGGGGCCTGCGGCGGAACAGGATGTCCAGGATATCCTGAGACTGATGAAGAAGCGATTCACCCCCGAAAAAACGCTTCTTGTCGGCGGCAGCATGGGGGGAACATCCGCACTGATTTATGCGATGCGACATTCCAATGAACTAGACGGGGTACTCGCCTTCTGTCCAGCTTCAGATCCTGTCGAAATATTCGAGCAACACGAACAATTCCGTGCGGGCTTCATCACCTCGTACGGAGGAAGCCCATCAGAAAACCTTGCAGAGTACCGTCTGCGGACCTCGCGGAACTTCGCGGCCGCACTCGCCGCGCTGCCGATCGTTATCGTTCACGGGACGGCCGACGCGGTCATTCCAGTGCATCACAGTATTCAGCTTGCCAAAGCTCTGGAACAAAACGGCGCGCGCTTGCTCTATGTGGAGTTGCCTGGCGGTCATCACGACAGCCCAATAGAACCGCCTTTCGACGAATATTTTCGTTTCCTTGGATTCGATACGAACCCTTAGGTCTCATTACTTTTTCGCTTTGCCTGACTCCCAGGTTATGTCAGAGATTACAGGCTATGGCCTTTATTCAGTGTGATTTCTTTTCCGAGGTACTTGGTATGTCCTGTTCGATGAACGTGATTCTGCCACAGCAGACCAGTTCTCAGATAGGCATGCAGGGGAATAGCGGAGGAGATCTGCATCCCACCCTGTGGCTGCTGCATGGACGCAGTGATGACCACACCATCTGGATGCGCCGCACCAGTATTGAACGCTACGTCGCCAATCTCGGTCTGGCTGTAGTGATGCCAGCCGCTAACTTGAGCTGGTATGCGGATATGGCGGCTGGCCAGCGCTATTTCACATTCATATCAGAAGAATTACCCGGACTTTGTCGCAATTTCTTCCCGCTGTCCGCCCGCAGAGAGGACAATTTCATCGCCGGGCTTTCCATGGGGGGCTACGGCGCGTTTCTCCACGCATTGCGTAATCCACAGAATTTTGCCGCCGCCGCCAGTCTATCGGGAGTGCTGGATTTGCCAGGCTACATCGCAAGACGAAAGGCGGAAGACAGTAATGCCGTCACACCGGCTGATCTCACTGCCGCACATGGTAATCTCAATGAATTGCCTGAAAGTGACTACGATTTGCTGGCACTGAGTAAGCGCGCACAACAGGCCGGTGTGGATCTCCCGCAACTCTATGCCTGCTGCGGAACAGAGGATTTTCTTTATCAGGAAAATCAACGCTTCAGGGCACACGCTGCCGAACTAGCCCTGCCCTTCACTTATGAAGAGGGAGCGGGAGAGCACAACTGGGGCTTTTGGGATCAATGGATCCAACGCGTGCTCGATTGGCTACCATTGCCCAAACCATCGTAACGCACAGGTAGCACACCGGCCCATTCATTCGGCTGAATCAGCCCGCCAGTGTCAGATAACGCTGCTCTACCTGAGGCCAATTAATGACCTTGGTGAAGGCGTTGACATATTCCGCACGACGATTCTGGTATTTGAGGTAGTAGGCATGTTCCCATACATCGATCACCAATAATGGCACGACTCCTTGAAACGTCAGATCCTGATGTTTCTCAGCCTGTAAAACCACCAGTTTTTTACTGATTTCCTCATAGGCAAGGATTCCCCATCCACTCGCTTCAACCGAAGCGGACAGGTTCCTGAACAAACGCAGGAAATTATCCACACTGCCAAAGTCTTTTTCCAAACCGTCTGCGATACGGCTTCCCTCTGCTGGCTTATCGCTTCCATTTGGAGACATATTGTTCCAGAACAGCAAATGCAACGAATGACCAGACCCGTTAAATGCGAGTTCACGCGCCCAATGCTTGGAAAGAGAGGAGCTCCCCTCTCCCCTGGCAATTTTATCCAGCTCCTCTGCGGCCTTATTTGCGCCATTTACATAACCCAGATGATGAATGTCATGGTGCAGACGCATGGTTTCCGCGTCAATGTACGGTTCAAGCGCATCGTATGCATAGGGCAAGGGGGGCAATACATAATGGCTGTCCTTGTAACCAACCTTGCTTTCCTCGAAGCGTGATATGCCGTTGCTGCCAGAGGCCCGACTGCCAATCACGGATTGACCAGCCATCGCCAATCCAGGCGTCAGGGCCAACCCTCCCAAACCCAATACCTTTAACGCCTGACGACGACTGAAATGATTTCCTGAGCGACTCATATCTGATACGTTATCCATAGTAACAGGCTATCCACGCATGGATATAATTCAACATCTAAGGGACAAATAATGGATACAATCTTTTTTGCAAACCTTGCATAAAGCCTGTTTTTCGTTATATTGGGGGGTCTTTATGTTATTGGTAATAGATAACTTCGACTCCTTCACCTACAACCTTGTGCAGTATTTCGGAATACTGGGTGAGGAGCAGCGCGTTTTTCGCAACAACGAGATCCATCCACAGGAGGCTCTGGCGTTGAACCCAGACCGCGTCGTCATTTCACCAGGCCCCTGCTCTCCCAACGAAGCAGGCTGTAGCCTGGACATCATTGAAGCCTTTGCAGGCAAGGTTCCCCTGTTGGGAGTCTGCCTCGGGCACCAGAGCATCGGCCAGGTATTCGGCGGCAAGGTTGTGCGCGCCAATCGCCTGATGCACGGCAAGACATCCCCCATCCTGCACCAGGGCAAAGGTATCTTCGAAGGCATTCCCTCTCCGTTCCCGGCAACACGTTACCACTCTCTCCTCGTCGAACGCGACAGCCTGCCCGATTGTCTGGAAATCACCGCAGAAACCGCAGAGGGCGAAATCATGGGTCTGCAACACAAACAATTGCCCGTCTACGGGGTGCAGTTTCACCCCGAATCTCTCGCCACGGAACACGGACTGAAACTACTGCGGAATTTTTTGGAAATCCCTGCGCCAACCCTTGTCACCACCTGACAAACTCCCATGCGATGTCCAAAATGTAAAAACCAGGATACCCGAGTGGTAGACTCGCGGCTGATTAAAAACGGTGTGATGATTCGCCGCCGCCGCGTCTGCCCCGAGTGCGATTACCGCTTTAATACCGCAGAGCAGATTCTGCGTGAAGGCTGGACCGTCATCAAACGCGATGGGCGCCGCGAGGAATTTGACCAGAACAAACTTCTGACAGGCCTGCAACGAGCCACCAACAAACGACCCATAGAGCTGGAGCAATTGGAAATGTTGGCCGCCGATATCATGGATTCATTGGAAAACGACTACAATCAGGAGATCCCATCGCGCGCAATTGGCGAACGCGTTATGCAAGGCCTGAAAAAGCTGGATCCCGTGGCCTATGTACGCTTTGCCAGTGTTTACAAGGATTTTCGCGACTTGAACGAACTAAAAGCCGACATCGAACAGATAGAGCTGAGTTAGGCGGGTATGGATTCTTCAAACAGGAAGTCCAAACGGAAATCCATGCGCCACCCACATGCCAGGCTACTGGCAATCAGTCCGTTGTTACCGACAGACTGGCCCCATGACCCTTTCTTTCTGTCACGCCAGATTGAAGCTGCCATTAACTTCGCCCACGCCGCCGACCCCATGCAACCCGCAACCACCCATCAATTCGGGGAATCTCTGCATATCCTGCTGCAACGCTTGCTAAAATCACATCCGCAGATTGGTTTTTTTCCGTGGGATGCAGCGGGCGCAGGATCATGGCAGCCACTGTTTGCCCGCGCAGAACTGATGCGTGGCATCCAGCGCATGCGCTCCTTTCAAAGAGCAGTTCTATTAGTGGAAAACCTGCGGCAGGCAATTGCCCCCAACGGCAGCTACTGGACCGCACGACGCAACTTCGAACTGCAACAGGCACAAAGCCTGATCGAGGACCTGATTACCCGCCATGCTCCACCCAATGCCACATGGCGGCTGCTGATTGCCTAGACCCAGACAAAGCTTGCTCTTACGGCAAAAGTGTAAGATTCAATGAACATGGAATCATTGTATATTCGTCAACCAAACGAAGAACAGGGACGTGGCCCGTACACCCACGAACAATTGGAAAGCCTTGCATCCACGGGGCATATCCAACCAGACACACTGTTTTCCACGGATAATTCGGAATGGTTTACCATTCAGGCAAGGCCAGAGCTTTATCTGCAACTCTTTCCCCCACAACAGACCATTCGGCTGAAGAAAAAAACGCCCCCGCCGACAGCAACTGCCGCATCTGCAGCTACAGGCAACAACGAAGACGATTTTGCCCGCATTTTAAAAAGCGACGCAGCCGTCGCCAAAAAGAGCGCGACCACCGGACTGCTGGCCCGATTGAGAAATCCCATCCCATGGCATCCTCAAATTACAGGTGTGATCATGCTGCTGACCGCATGGACCCTGTTGGCTCATCACAGTGACAAAATCTTCAGCGTATTTGGACAGCCAAGCCTGTTATGGAAACATCCACTACTGACGGTGGGCCTAATCGATCTGCTGGTGGCAATTCTTCTATTGATCGGAGCCAACAGCCTCTACTCGTATGTGCGCGCCCGCCTGCTGGTTATGGCTGGAGTCGCCCTGCTTTACTTTTGGACGGATACCCCGTTTACCTACACAGTCGAGACTTTCCTCGCGGCAATCGGCATCATCATGCTGACTGGCGTTCGTCAGGGAAGCATACAGGCCGTCGGTGCACTGATCTCCCTTATCGCACTCTTGCCAATTGCCCTGAGCGGATATACTTTTTAGACAGTTTCCAGCAATTCTTTCATGGCACTGAAGCTTATCCAGAACGCCAAGCGCAATCTGCGACAGATATTACGGGATATCTGGACCGTCAACGATGAGTCGACATCCGTACGCCGCTTACACCTCTACAGGCTGCTGCGCATACTCAATCTGGTAATCAGCGGTATCGGCAGTAATAAAATTATCAGTCGGGCTGCCGCGCTGAGCTACAGCTCATTAATTGCCATGGGGCCTCTACTGGCGATCATGTTCCTTGTTTCCAGTTGGTTCTACCAGGGAAAAGAAAATGCCATGCTCGGGTACATGAACAATGCCGCAGTGTACCTCTTTCCCCAATTGGGAATCGACGAAGGAGACTCTGCAGACCCAGACCTTGGCTTATCTCCCGTTACGAAGGGAGAACTTTCTGAAAAAGGATTACAGGCAGCCGAAGCAATCGAAAAAACAGACGATCCTGCGGCCCCTTATGAAACCAGTGAGCATGACTCCTCCGCGGTGGCCATTAATCCTGCATTTCTTTCGCTGATTGAAAACTTCATTTCCCCCTCCAGATCAGGCACCATCACATCCATCGGGATCGCCGCACTTATCATCATCAGTATCCAACTGCTGATTTCCGTCGAAACCGCATTCAATCAGATATGGGGGGTGCAGCGCGGCAGGGAATGGTCCCAACGCATCGTATTCTATTGGGCCTTTCTGTCGCTTGGGGTTGTCGTCAGCCTTGCAGCAATGACTCTGCTCTCTGTCGGCACAATCGCAGGCTTTATTCAAAACCTGCCCTTTGCCGAGACGTATGCGGAAACACTGTTGAAACTGATCCGCTGGATGGCGCCCATTGCCTCCTTCTTCCTGCTGGTCGCAATCCTCACAGGTTTCTACCGTTTTATCCCCAACACTACGGTACACTGGAGCCCTGCACTCACAGGAGCCATTATTGTCGCCCTGTTTCTGATTCTGAACCAGTATTTCTCCTTTCTCTACGTGCAACAGGTTGTCCGCTTCAAGAGCTTGTACGGCTACACCGCCATTATTCCAATCCTCATGGTGGGCATGTATATTTTCTGGATATTCATCCTTATCGGCGGGCAGATTACATACGCTGTACAAAACGCGGACTTCTTATCGAAGAAGGAAGCGTGGAACAATACCAGTGAGGCCACCCGCGAACTACTGGGGCTCGCCATTCTGGTACAGGTATCCCAAAAATTTCGCGAGTGCCTTTCACCAGTCAGCCTTAGCGAACTGGCTGCCCAATTGCGCGTTCCAGGCAAAGTATTGAACGAGTGTATTACCCGCTTGGTGGATATTCATTTGATCAATCCAGTGACCATGCCCAGTCATGAAGGAGAAACTTATTATCAACCAGCCCGTCCGCTCGAACACATCTACCTGAGTGATTTCAAATTATCATTCGAGCGATACGGCAACAATGATGCCACTGAATTGATCCGCGACTCGGATGGCATGCTGGAATTCTATCGAAAGAAAGTTGCTGAGGCATTAAAACATTCCATTGGCAGGGTTTCACTGGAAGAGTTGCTGGCCAATCGCTATCCCACTCTCCCTGAAAACACGCCCATCACCTAAACCGAACCCCGTCAGTTGGCCCCCAACAGCAAGCCGAGACCCGACGCGCAGCCAAACACAATCAGCGCCAATGAGGTCAGCTTGAGTACCGTGGGATATTCAGATCGGGACTGAGCGCGTCGCAGGGTGAGAATACCCCGTATCCAGAATGGAACCGCAAGCCAGCCTGCAAACACCCATGGTGAACTGCCATTTCCCCAGTAGAGCACAGGAGCCCACAACCAGGCAATGACAACAAAGCATACGTATTCCGTAAAAGTAAAACCGCGCCCCCAACGGACCGCCAGTGTGCGTTTACCCGCAACCCGATCTGTCTCCATATCGCGGTGATTATTGACAACCAGTAAATTAGTCGTCAGCCCCCCCACGGCCAGTCCTGTCCACCATGCAGGCCACGCCAAGTCTCCACTTTGAATGAAATAGGTGGCCAATACCGCCACAAAACCAAAGAACGCGAGGCTGAACAGATCGCCCAGTCCATAATACCCCAAAGGGAATGGTCCACCTGTATAGGCATAGCCACACAGGATGGATGCAATACCCAATGCAAAAATCCAGTATCCTTCGGTGTAACAATAAAGCAGGCTGCCCGTGGCAAACGCTGTCCCGAATACCAACCACACCGCACGCGACATCACACGTTCAGAAATCCATCCCGACTGTACCGCCCTACTGGGCCCCAATCGTTTTTCATTATCCGCGCCACTGCGGTAATCTTCCAGATCATTGGAGAAATTCGTGCCAATCTGGATTAATAAGGCAAATGTCAGACAGATCCACGCAGCAATCGGCTGCCAGTCATACCCCTGGTGCAATGTCAGGCAAACCGCCAGATAGACAGGCATGGCCGCTGCAGGCAACGTGCGCGGGCGCGAGGCGATAATCCAGCATTTCCATCCCTGTGGTTGCGGTTCGGATTCCATCATTCACACTATGGTAAAACAACCGTCTGCGCATCCAATACTTGCTGAATATTTTGGTCCAGCAACCAGGCATCCCGAAAATCCTGCTCCATTGTTCCCAGAAGCTCCTTCCAGCGCAATAAATCCTGCTCCGTCTTAAAGTCCTGAAGGCAAAATTCCATCATCTGCCCAAGCGAAAGAAACGCGTTGCGATACACGGGGTGCGACAGCATTACCATCCCACGCAGCTCCTCCAGTCCCTCTTTCATTGCCGCACGCGCAGGCTCGTACAACACCCATCCAGACCATTCCGGCAACGGTATCACCTTTACCTCGCTATCCAGCGGAAAGTGAATAACGGCCAGTCGGCGGAAGATTTCCCGTGAACGTTCCAGACTCAGGTATGGAGCATTTTGGAATGTAACTGTTTCCTGAAGACGATTCGCCCACCAGCATTCCAACCCCGGCTCAACCCGCCAGGCAGATGAAAATGCCTGCGCCAGCGCTTCTCCGGGATCTCTCCCCCAACTCAATTGAGCCACCAGATTCTTTTTGGTCGCCACTGACATCGGTTGGCGCTCCAGCCAGCGCAAAAACCAATACGCCCCCTGCGCGATGGATGCTGAATCAGCCAATGGCAGGCGGGCGGAAAATAAATCCGACAGTGACATCCATTGCAGCGAATCAAGCTGCGCCTGATATTCATCGATCATTGACGGAGTAAAGTAGACTTCCAGCGCGATGGTCAGCGCCATTTCCAGCCACGGACGCAACCCGCTGGCCGCCTGCGCTCCATATTCAGCCGAAAATTCAGATACCAATATCGCCTGCATCAAGCCCTGCAACACCATACGGCGATTGATCTGTTCGTTCCACGGGATGATCAGACGCACATGCCCACCCCCCATCAACGTCACCTGAAACGGCGGCGGCGCCTCGTGCTTTTCGTGAAGAGAGAGGATCACCTCAATGCTACGGCCACGGCTTGTCGAGGTGAACAGATAACGCCCCGCCATTTTTAAGGCTTCATCACACGCAGCAGCGATCCATGATGCCGCCGTGCTGGAATCCGCCCGTATATAAAAACGATTGCCACTCACCAGATAATCCTTCGCATTCCTGTACATCATCTGGTCGATCTTTTCCCAGTCGAGATCTCCTTCCGTTTTCTCTGTCAACTTCGCCTCTTCTACGGGCTCTGCCAGTACCGATTCAATAACAGGCGCAATAATTGGCACGGGATCTTCCGACACAGATACCTGTATCTGATATTTCGGTTTTTCTCCTTCCCCAGCACATGTCAGGAGCCCCCCCAGGACCCACAATACCCCGACTGACACATTACGCCAAATCCGCATCAGAACCCCGCAGGAATCACTGAATATACAAAGTCCAGTTGCTTTTTGTCAGGTTGCAGCACAACCGTGTACGCCTTCTCCACAAACTGCTTTGGTTTCTCAGCAATCTTCGTCACCTCCTCCATCGCCATCAGACGGCGCACGATCAACATTCCCATGGGCACCTTGTGCAGGGGAAGAGAACCAATATAGGCCTCCCGGATATCATACTTCGCCTTGTGCTCATCAACCTCAAAGAGCCCGCTGACCTGTAATGGAATGTCTTTGGCAGGGTTGTTAAAAAAGTGTGCGCGCATCAACCCCACCATGGACAGTTTATCACCATCAATACGGACCTGTGGATTACCAATATCCAGCTTCGCCATATGTTTTTCAGGAACATAATCCTCACTGTCCAACGGAATCATCCGCTCATACTGATAAAACATCCATGTGTTGGCCTCCGCCTCCGTCAGACTCATATATGTCAACGTCTCCTTGTCCGCAGCACCCAAACGCTGTTGCAATTCAGGAGTCACGCGGGCGCGCTGTGGTACCGTAAAGTAGACGACTCCCTTCTGCGCTTCCGTCTGCCCTGCCGCCTCATAACGAATCGTCACATCCTTGTAGATCAGAGCCACAGCCCCAATCACACAACCAATAAACAGAGACAGAATACCCTCCAAAACCAAAGTGAGGATACCTGGAGTAACGAAGGAAGAATCGGATTGGCGCATAATATTGTTTTTCAGGTGGAACTGTGGGCGGCACATCCACAGGACGGCGAACATCCACCACCAGACGAGGCGGATGCCTTCTCTTTGGAGCCGCCGGAGGAGGAACCTGCGGAAGAATTCTTGTAATCCGTCTGATAAAAACCCGAACCCTTAAAGATAATCCCTGCCCCACGGCCTATTTTACGGCGCAAGGCGGGCTTGGCGCACTCAGGACAATCCTTCAGCGGGTCCGCTTTCATCGACTGAAATGTCTCCATTTCGTGACCACAGTCATCACAAATATATTCGTAAGTCGGCATGTTTCCAGGGAATTGGGGTATTGTCGTTCAGAATGGCTGATGAATCAAGTCTGGAAATTAGAACACAACAGAGGCTCGTACCCCCAACACCAGCGCATTGCCATGATCCTTCACCGCCCCCGGGTTTACAATCCACTGGATATCAGGTTGAACAGACATCCAGGGAGTCAGTTGACAATAATAACTGACTTCCACCACCATTTCCGCCCCCACACCGCGTGAGCCCTCATCACGCAATGTCCTGCGGGCTCCTTTGGATAAATGACCATATGCAAATGCGACTCCCCAAACATCCTCTTCTCTTGAGGAAATCAATCCTTTGTACGTTAAACCCGTATCCAAATAGAATCCGATGAAGTTGCGATCCTGAGGATTGACGGCAACTCTCCCAAACCAACCGAGACCCCAATCAGAGTGTCCACCACTCACAGCTTCCCTATCCCGATAGAGCATCTGGTCCACAACGATATAGAAGCCATGATTCCCTGAATAGGACTTGCCCGGCGAGGCATCGGCGCTGGCAAATCTTGAGGAATGATACCAGAATCCGCCTTTCATCTGACCTGGCAGGCCAGTCGGAGAATCATCCTGATTCCAGCATACTTGCGCCTCACTGATCCAAAACACCCCGACACCACGGTCCAGTCTCCAGCGAAAGCCGTGCCGATTCACATCGTCAGCAAAGGGATCCCCCTGATACACAGCCGACTGTAGTGTCAACCAGTCCAACAGTTGCACCCCCACGCTCACACCCAGGGTTCCCTTGGGAAACGCCGGACCCACATTGGGAATATTTGATGACAGAAATGGTGGCCAACCAAAGGTTGCATTGAGAAACAAGGCCCCGTAATCACTGCCTGCAAACTCCGCATCCGCAGCAAGCTGCCCTACCCGCACGATAATCCGACTGTCGGCAAAATTCTGCTGTAGCCAGAATTCATACAGATACAGGGAATTGAATGCGGCCGCATTACTGACAGTAAACAGATTTCCCACATACTCCGACGACAAGTCTTTCCCTATCGGGGCAAACCAACTGTTGTGAACCGTGGCTCCCCGCCAACCGACCCGTTTTTCCAAATCCAACTCAACACCAAAATCAAACAAGTGAGTGGAAACCACCCCTGTTCTCATTCCACCAGTCCTATTGCCCCATACTTCTGCCGTATATCCGCCAAAGAGATCGATACCTTGCTCCTGCAGCTTAGTTCGTACTCCCCCCCAGTTACCTGTGGCTGCATCCCACTCTCTCCATGAATCCACGGACAAGATTCCTCCACCACGCCATTCATCCTCAATGATCTTCCCATAAGGTACCTGCGCCGGCGGCAGGGCTCCATCCATTAATTGCGAGGGTTTGTGCGCCCATGCCTTGGCCGCTAATAACGCAATGATACAACCAATAACCGTAAAACAGAATAATGTTCTCATAAAATGAATTGCCAGACAGTTCCTAGAAGGGTCTTCACGCATCGGTCAATCTATTTTTTGATTAATAAAATAATATATTTTGATTAATCAAAAATATATGGACATTTATACCGCATCCTGAAATTCCCTTCCCTCAATTGACCGTAATCCTGTATAACCCACTACACGCAGCATGAATCCGCACGCCTCTCGCAAGATAACGAAAGCTCTCACATCCCTGACGCACCGTTTTGGGGGCATGGAAGGGCGTGGCAAATTCTGGCTGTTGATCCTGTTTCTGTGGAGCACATGGGTATTTTTCCTCTGCTGGCAACTGGCGAGCGGCCACTCACTGGTTCACAGTATGGAAAACCGCTCGATGGACTGGCGCCTGCAACATGGAAGTGAGACCGCGGAACATCCCGATCTTGTTTTCATTGGCTTCGATTTATCGATTGCCGAAACCTTGTTTCCAGAGGACATGGATACACATCCAGCGCTGCCCATGATGAATGCCCAATGGCCTTGGAATCGGGGATTATGGGGATTGGCCGTCGAGCGCCTGCTCGACGCAGGAGCACGGGTGGTAGGCATTGACATCGTTTTTGACGGCTCGAACCCTACACAGGATGCGCAGCTCAAAGCGATTCTGGATCGCTACCCAGACCGCGTAGTGGTCGGCGCACGGGAAGAAACCGCACTCTCCAAAGGTCGTCCTACTGCCATCCTCAGTCCACTCCCCACCACCCTGCTGCCTGACTGGGACAAGGAAATCTTTGATCCACAAGGCCGCATAGGACTGGTCAATATCGTTATGGATCAGGACCAGATCGTACGCCATTACGTGTACACCATCGACGGCTTCTTCCTTCCCACCATGGATGCCTTTGCCACACGTGTCCTGCGCAAAGGCGGCCACCAAAACATCATTGAGCAGATTCCCACCACCCCGATGCTTCGCTTCGCTCCCGTAGAGCGCTACCAGCCTATTATGCTGTGGGATATTTTTCTTCCCGACAGTTGGGAGCGCAATTTCAACAAAGGAAAGTTTTTTGAGAACAAACTGGTAATCATCGGTCCCTACGGAACCTGGTCGAAGGACATGCATCAGACCTCCATTTCCAACGCCGTACCGATGGAAGGCCCAAAAATCCACTTGAACGCCGTTGCCGCGGCCCTACAAAACGATTTTATCCACGCGGCAGGCACAACCGCGCACTGGTCATGGCTGTTCGCCTCCCTGCTGTTCCCCCTGCTTGTATTCAATACCCTGCAAAACCGAAGCTGGTGCTATCTGATCTGGCTGTCAGGCAACCTACTGATCGCGCTCATCAGTTATCTGGTCTACCAACAATACTCCTACATGACCCCTTTTGTATTCCCGCTATTGGGATGGAACATTACCTGGGTCATTCTGATCAGTGCGGAAACCGTATGGAGCTGGATGGAGAAAAAGCGTATTCGTTCCACCCTGAATCGCTATCTTTCCAAGGAGGTGGCCGCCACGCTTATCACTGGCAAAAACAACTACTATCAGGCTCTCGGCGGAGTAAAACGGGAAGCCGTTGTTCTCTTCTCCGATCTGCGCGGTTTCACCTCGCTCAGCGAATACTTCGATCCCGCTCAACTGGTATCCCTGCTGAACGAATACCTGACAGAGATGGTGGAAGAAATTTTCCTTCACCATGGTAGGCTCGATAAATTCATGGGAGACGCGGTCATGGCCGCATGGGGAGATTTACACGGCACAAAGTCCATCTCTGATAATTGTATTGATGCAGTCAATACATCCGTTGGAATGATTCGCCGGTTGGAACGGATGAACAGCCTGTGGCAAGCAGCAGGAAAGCCCACATTGAACATGGGTATTGGCATCCACTGCGGAGAGCTGATTTTTGGCAACCTCGGCTCCGAACACCGCATGGAGCTGACGGTGATTGGCGATACCGTAAATCTCGGTTCCCGCCTGGAGGGACAAACCAAGGTTTATCAACAACCCCTGCTGGTCAGCATCCAGGTGAAACAACTCACCGAAAACCACTACTGCTGGCGTTCCGTTGATATTGTACGCGTCAAGGGTCGATCACAGCCGCTGGAGATTTTCACACTGAATCCGACATCTCCCCAACAGACACCGACGTGGCTCACACAATACCATCAGGCGGCACAGCAATACCGCAACGGCTCTTTGGACTTCGGGCTGTCCCTCTGGCAGCAACTGGCTGCAGAGCAGCCTGAAGATTTTCTCATCCAGCGCTACAGGCTCAGCGCTGAAATGCTTTTACAGGGGGCCGCCATTGAAAAACTGGACGGACTGAACCCGCTCTGGTTTGGCGACACCATTCGTCCCGAAAAATGATTAGGAACCGCAGATTTCTCAGAAAGGCGCAGAAAAGAAGGGGTTCTCACAAAGACACAACGGGCACTAAGATTTCGTACTGGAATGTAGGAGCGGCTTTACGCCGCGACCCCGAACGTCGTACGTGTTTGGTCGCGGCGTAAAGCCGCTCCTACAGGGCTGACGCTGGCATCTCGCACCTTCGCGTGAGCCTCTTCTTGGTGTTCTCTGTGTCTTCACAAGAGACCTTTTTCTTCTGCGCTTTTCTGAGAAATCTGCGGTTCCTTCTCCGCTCTCCCCATATAATTCAGAGTTTACCTTTGCTTTTAGACTCAAATTGCCCATCCTGTCTTTTTGGTCTTAAAACAAAGTGAATAAAGAACAAGCAGAGTCTCTTTTACGCAAGATCAAGTATCCAGGCTTCAGTCGGGATATTGTCTCCTTCGGGTTGGTACGCAGTATCGAATGCGAAGGCGATCAGATCGCAGTCAAACTGGCGCTGACCACCGCGGATCCAGAAATCCCGGGCAGGCTGGAACAGTCCATTCGCGAAGTGTTGCAGGCTTCCAACGGGGCGCTACAGGTGCAGGTGGACATGGAAGTCAAGGCGCCTGCACGCGCGCCTGGAGCCACGGGACAATCTGCTGCAACAACCGGCGCCACGGGAGATATCCGCTATATTGTTGCCGTAGCCAGCGGCAAAGGAGGCGTTGGCAAGTCCACTTTTTCCGTCAATCTGGCCTGTGCATTGGAACAGATTTTGAGTCGATCTGGCAAACCGCGTTCTGTCGGGCTGATGGACTGCGATATTTACGGTCCTTCCATTCCCCTGATGATCGGCGTGAATGCCGAACCGCAAATTGAGGGGAACTACCTGCAACCATTGGAGAACTTCGGTGTGCGCGTCATGTCCATGGGATTACTGGTCGATGAGAATACCCCGATTGTCTGGCGCGGCCCCATGGTGATGAAAACCATTCAACAATTCGCCGAAAACGTGGCATGGGGTTCTCTTGAAGTGCTTGTAGTAGACCTCCCACCTGGCACAGGAGATGCCCAACTCTCTCTTTCCCAAACGCTTCCACTGGATGGAGCGGTCATTATCACCACCCCGCAGACCGCTGCGGTACAGGTTGCCAAACGAGGAGCATTGATGTTTGAAAAAGTCAATGTCCCTCTCTTGGGTGTCGTCGAAAACATGAGCCACTGGATCTCCCCCGACGGCAAATCCTACCATCTGTTTGGCAAAGGGGGCGGTGAAAAAGTAGCAAAGGGCCTGCAAACGGAATTGCTCGGTCAAGTACCACTGGATCAGGATATCCTGCAAGGAGGCGATCATGGCATCCCTGTGGTCGTCGGCTCACCCGAATCCGCCGCCAGTCGGGAAATTACAAAAATCGCACAAAAGATTCTTTCCCTCCTGCAAAAAAAGAGCTAGACTGGTATATATTGAAGAGAGTCCTTGATTCTTTTCCGCCCATGCGAACAAACGAACCTGCGAGATCCTTTTCCTGTGGTGACGGCAAACAGGGAGATGCGTTTTATAACCGTTCCAATCTCTATCAGGAATTTCTGGCAGAGCGGGAAGAGATTTTGCGTCACAAATGGATCGAATCAGAAAAAGCAGGGCACGACATCGGGTTTGAAAAGGCGCTGCTGGATTGGATCCGTAACCATCGAAGTAGCTGGCGTGCAGGTCGTAAACGCCCCCAACCCCATAACCGCTAAAGGCGCGATCTTGGGGTTGAGAGCTATTTAACGTCAGGAAAGCGTACGCGGTATCTGGGAAGAATGGTGATGAACAATCGGACGCGCTCTGGACAGGTCAATACAATACGTAAAGCGCGCCTCAAATCCCAACTGCTCTTCATCTATCTCAAAGCTCCAGCGGTAAATACCTGAAGCTATTTCACAATGAGGGGCCAGGGAAAATACCCTCAGTGTCCTTTCGTGCAAAAAGACATTGAGTCCCTTGCGTGACGCCAATCGTTCAAAGTAATCACGATGGCCTTCCAATGTTCGGATCGCATGTGGCGAGAACGTAGGCAGCAGGATGGAGTCCTCTGCATACAGTGCCAATACGCGATCGAGCTGTTTCTGGTTGACCGCGTCCACCCAGACGCCAATCAACTCCTTACTATTATTAAACGACATACTCATCACCATTACTGTCTTCCGTTTTTTCTCCCGTGTGCAAGATTCAATCCAGTCAGACTGCCTATTTTCGTCTCGCACGGGTACCATTTTACCGAATTTCACCCCCCTCCAGGCATTAAATTCCATCCTTTTCAGAAAATTCTGACATATACCCTCTATTCATGCTGGCATTTCCCACGGATTTCTGCTCTTATCACCCACATCAGTGTCTTTCCTTTCATGTGGAGTTCGGAATTTGTCGAAGAGAATTCGGTGTAGTTACCAAACCATTATGACGAAGTCGTCATAAAAGGATGCTGAAAAACAGTAAAATCCAAGATAAATGAATACCAAAATGTACGTAGGAAACCTTTCCTACGATGTCACCGAAGATGAACTCCGCGATCTCTTCTCCCAACAGGGAGAAGTGTCTGATGTCGCAGTCATTACAGACCGGGAAACCGGTCGCCCTCGTGGTTTCGCCTTCGTTACCATGGCTGATCAGACAGGCATGGAAGCCGCAATCCAGAACCTCCACGGTAAAGAATTCAATGGACGTCCTATCACTGTAAACGAGGCTCGCCCACGCGAGGATCGTCCTGCAGGTGGTGGTCGCAGCTTCGGCGGCGGCGGCGGTGGCCGTCCCGGTGGTGGCCGTGATCGCAACCGTGATCGCTATTGATTCGCGCACTCCATTCTTATTAAACCAAAAGGGATCCCATCGGGATCCCTTTTTTTGTGCCTACACACATATACGAGTGAAGCTCACGCGAAGCTGCGAAGTTCAAAGAATCAGATTCTCACCTGTCATTTCTACAGGCTGCGACAATCCCATCATTTTGAGAATGGTAGGTGCGATGTCAGCCAGTTTGCCTCGCTCGCGCAAGCGCCACTGCTCACATCCCTCACCCACGGGAATACACTGCACCAGATTCAAGGTATGCGCGGTATGAGGACTCTTTGTCTCGGGATCATACATCTGTTCGCAATTCCCGTGGTCAGCAACAACCAGTGCCCTTCCCCCCTTATCCAATACGGACTGAACCAGGCGCTCCGCACAGCGATCCACCGTTTCGACTGCTTTGATCGCAGCTTCCAATGATCCTGTATGTCCCACCATATCGGGGTTGGCAAAGTTGATCACCAGTAAACCATACTTTCCACTCTCCACAGCGGCAATGGCCGCTTCACACACTTCCTCGGCAGACATTTCAGGCTGCAAATCATAAGTCGTGACCTTCGGACTGGGCACCACCTTGCGGTCTTCTCCAGTAAATGGTTCCTCCCTGTAATCGTTAAAGAAAAACGTCACGTGCGGATACTTCTCCGTTTCTGCACAACGGAACTGAAGTACTCCCTGACGACTGACATAGTCACCAAGGATATTCACCATCTTTTCAGGTTTGAGAAACAGTACCTCGACAGGCAATCCCTTCTGGTACTCGGTCATGGTACAGAAGAACAAAGGCGCAATCCTGCTGGAGCGGACAAAACCGTCGAAGTTTTCCTCGACAAATGCGCGGGTCAGTTCTCGCGGACGATCCCCCCGATAATTATAGAATAACACCGCATCCCCAGACTGAATCACACCAATCGGGGCTCCACTTGCGTCCACGATGCGGGTGGGCACAACAAACTCATCCCCCTTGCGGGAATCATCCAGCGGATGATCGTAATAATACTGCACCGCCGCCACCGGGTCTGCATCCACACGGGCCGCTTTGCCGCCAGTCAACAACTGATAGGCCTGCTCCACCCGATCCCAGCGGTTGTCGCGATCCATACTCCAGAAACGTCCGCACACGGATGCAATCCGGCCAATCCCTTCGCGCTGACAAAAGTCGCGCACGCCGGCAAGAAAGCCCTTCCCCGTGAACGGTCCCGTATCGCGACCATCCATGAACGCGTGGATTTTCACCCGATCCGCAGGGAATCCCTCTTTTTTAAGCATCAACAGCAATCCCTCCAGATGCTCAATCAACCCATGTACTCCCGCATCGGATACAATGCCCATCAGGTGAAGATTGCCACCGCTTGCGCGAGTGGACTCAATCATTTTACGCCACACGGGATTACTGGCAATTGTCCCCTCACGAAATCCTTTGCTGATACGCACCACCTCCTGATCCACAATGCGGCCCGCTCCGATGTTCTGGTGGCCCACTTCGCTGTTCCCCATCACCCCGACAGGCAGCCCTACAGCCAATCCGCTGGCTTCCAGCAGGGCTACCGGATAACGTTCCGCTATGGCGTCCGAAAAAGGCGTTTTCGCCTGTCTGACCGCATTGTAAGCGTCCTGTTCAGGATGGGGATTGACACCCCACCCATCGCGAATAATCAAAGCGACTGGTCTTCTCTGTTCAATGGTCATGATTGTGGAACTAAAACCTTTATCTCTCCTTCACCCGCTTATATGCAGCGACTTCAGCCGCCATGCGATTCTGGCCAATGTCTCCCTTCGGAAAACAAATACGCGCCACGGCAGCCTCAAAATCATCGCGGCCACTGAGCAACTCTATCTCCAACCGCAGATAATACAGCGGGATGTGGCTGTCAGGCAACCTGTCGATACGCACCGCATCCTTTTCTGTAGTCACCACATATTCAGCATCCGCCTCAGCGGCATGGTGGAATATCCCGTTTAACTCCTCTTCTGAAAAGCGATGATGATCCAGAAATCGCTTCACATACAGGATCTGGGCACCAAACTGCATCAGAAAATTTTCAAAACTCTCAGGTACGGCAATTCCTGAAAACGCAGCAACCCTACATCCTTTTAAATTCTCCAACGGCAACCGATCCTCAGGATCAAACACATTTTGCAGATATTGTGGACGGTGTGAACACTCAATGATTTCCGCATGCG